>JAYTGZ010000125.1:0-8603 GCA_043733025.1 Pseudomonadota bacterium
GTATCTTTCATTTGCCCATTCGGGCGCGCATCGGCGCTGATGATCAGAATCGGCGGGTCTTCGCCCAACACATTGAAGTAACTGAACGGCGCGGCGTTCACTATGGCCGCATCGGTCATAGTGGTGACGAGCGCAATGGGCCGCGGCACGACCAGGCTCGTCAGGAGCTTGTAACGCGCTGGCCGCGCGAGAGCGTTGATATCAATTTCCATGGCTTGAGGCGAACGAACGGGCTGGCCTTCGTTCGCGAGGCTTACAAACCCGTGCCGAGGATGAAATCGATGCCGGCCTTCATATATTTGCCGTCTTGCTTCATGTCCAGCGCCAGCGAAGGTTTGTGGCCGCCCCATGGATCGCCCGCAAGATGGGGATCGCCAGCGAAGTAAAGCTGGGTTGTTAGTGCGACATTCAAGAACGGCAATACTTTGATGTGAATGTGGCGAGCGCGGGTGAGACCGCCGAACTTTTCCAATCCTGGCGCACCGGGCGGGATCGCATACGCCCCGGGCACAATGGTGTCAATCTCGTAGCGTCCGCTGGCGTCGGTGAGCAGCATGCCGCGTAGATGAAACGGCGGCGCGGGCTCGAGAAAATCGCCCGGTTTCTTCTTGTCATAGTTGCCCTTATCGTCCGCCTGCCAAATCTCGATAATGGTCCCAGGCAACGGCGTTTTACAGTCAGCACTGAACACCGTGCCGCGCAACATCAGCTTCTGTCCAGGCTCGTCATCGGCGGCCAACTTAACCTGGAATTTCGGCGCACCGTAGTTGTACATCGGGCCGAGAATTTCCTGCTCGGTCAATTTGCATTCTTTGGCCGCCGCTAATGCGGGCAGACCCAACGCGACACCGCCCACAGCAACCGCGCTACGTTGCAAAAACCGGCGCCGCGCCAATCCTTGAACGATTCTTGAATTTAGATCAATACTCATTTTTTCTCCTCCGGTGGATTTTTGGAATCTGCGAAACGCGGAACGTTGCATGACGGCAAACTCGAAGCAACTATCAAGGTGTTGGGCACGTTCGCTGATGACGTTACTCGAAAATTTCACGCTGCGCAATCTCAATCGATGAGCACCGCGGTAGTTTTTCAACCAACCCTAGGCCGTTTCTACCCGATTGCGTCCGCCTTGCTTGGCGCGATAGAGCGCCTTATCGGCTGCTTGGATGACCTCCTGCCACGTCGCGCCGTGCTCCGGATAGGCGGCGGGGCCTAACGAGATCGTCACTTTCTCGATGTTTCGCCCAGGGATGAAAGTGGTGAACTTTTCGGTGAGCTTGCGCAATTCGTTCGCGCGCTCGCGGGTGATGGCCAACGATGCGCCAGGCAGGGCGATGACGAACCCTTCGCCGCCGTAACGGCAGGCGATATCACCTTCCCTGACATGGGCCTGCAACAAACTGCCTACCGCACGCAGCGCGGCATCACCGGCATCGTGGCCGTGGGTTTCGTTTAGGCGCTTAAAGTGGTCAACGTCGAAGATGATGATATCGATGGGGAGGATGGCGCGCCGCTCTTCGCGCGCCAGGGTCTCTTCAAGATAGCGCCGGTTAAATAGACCCGTGAGCGGGTCGCGAATCGATTGCGAACGCAGCGTCTCGCGCAGCTTGAGATTGCCGAGGGAGGCCGCGCCAGCATCCGCATGGATACTGGCTCACAGGATGGACTTGCCTGCAAAGCGCATGGATATTGCCTCTGCGAGCATACTACAAAATAAGTTTCGAGCAGGACTATGCGGCGTCGTTCAACCATATCCATAGGTTCTGAGCAGCGGCATGTTGTCGAACCAATCAGGCTTCACTTTCACCCACAGACCAAGGTAAACCTTGCCGCCGAACAGCTTCTCCATGTCGATGCGAGCGGCGGTGCCGATGGATTTGAGTTTCTCCCCCGACTTACCGATGACCATCGCTTTATGGTTGTCTTTTGCGACGATGATCTCCGCCTCGATACGGCGCATGCCACCCTCGACGATGAATTGCAGAATTTCGACATGGGTTGCGTACGGAATTTCTTCGCCAAGGTTACGCATGAGTTTTTCGCGCACCACCTCGGCGGCCAAAAAGCGCTCGCTGCGGTCCGTCATCTCATCCTCGGGAAACACCGCGGCGCCGATCGGCAGTTCGGCCTTGATCGCATTTAAGAGACCGTCCAAGCCAGTGCCTTGCTTGGCGGAAACGGGAACCAGGGCGGCGAAACCGCGCTGCGCCGACAACCGCGCCAAATGGGGCAGAAGCTGGCGCTTGTCGGCCAAGCTATCGATTTTGTTAATGGCGACCACCACCGGTTTTCCCGCCGGAAGTAACCTTTGCAGCTTCTGTTCGTGAGTGTCGAAGGTGAGCCCGTCCATCACCCAAAGAATAACATCCGCTTCTTCCAGGGCGGAAGTAATTGAACGGCCCATGACGCGATTTAACGCGCTCCTATGTTGCATTTGCCACCCAGGCGTATCCAGAAACAGATACTGGGTGTCTGGTCTGGTGACGATACCCAGCAGGCGATGGCGCGTGGTCTGCGGCTTGCGGGAAGTGATGCTGATCTTTTGACCGATGAGATGATTCAGCAGGGTCGATTTGCCGGCATTCGGCCGCCCGACGATGGCGACAGTACCGCAACGGTGAGCCGGCTCAGCCACCGGAAATCTGACGGTAAGCCGCTGCGGCGGCTTCCTGCTCGGCGAGTTTGCGGCTCGCTCCCGCGCCCTCGGCGTGAATCTTCAACGCGGCGATGTTGCATACCACGCGGAAGGTCTGCTCGTGGGCTTCGCCCGTGGTCCCAAGCACCTCATACTTTGGCACGGCAATCCCGCGGCCCTGCAAGTATTCCTGCAGGCGGGTCTTGTGATCTTTCGCAATGCTGCTGGGATCGAGTTGATCGAAATGACCGGCCAACAGTTTATTGACAACCGCGTTCGCGCCGCCATAGCCGACATCGAGGAACACCGCGCCGAGTAAGGCTTCGAGGGCGTCCGCCAAGATGGACGGACGGCGGTGTCCGCCACTCTTGAGTTCGCCGTCGCCGAGCAATACCACGGCGCCGAGATCAAGGCTCGCGGCGATGTCATGCAGAACATTCTTGTTGACCAAACCCGCGCGTAGGCGGCTCAATTCGCCCTCCGACAGTTGCGGGAACCGGCGGTAGAGTTCGGCCGCGACAATGCAATTCAACACGCCGTCGCCGAGAAATTCGAGTCTTTCGTTGTGCGGCGCGCTGTGACTGCGGTGGGTAAGGGCCTCGATGAGCAAACGCGTTTCGGAGAACCGATGACCCAGTTTGGTTTCAAGGCCACGCTGTATTGACATTAAGAATACACGACTTCAAGAAACGCTCATTCCTGCGTTGAGACTTTAAAGTCAAACAACAGACTGATGTGGGAAAAAAGTGGAATAACGACTTGGTAGGCGGCGCTAACGACCGTTTCGCCGCCTTCCTTGCTGATCTCCAAATCATCCGCCGTGATACTTTTGATGTCATCGATCTGCGCTCGCGCTCTGAATTTTTCCTTCACTTCGCGGGTACTCGCACCCTTAGCCTCGGTGCTCAACACCGAAAACGTTCTCTTGATCGCAAAGTACTCCAGATAAACCGGGATGCACTTCATCACCACGATTGCGCCCCCGACCAGCAGCACCAGCACCAAGAAAATGCCTACGATTCCCAGACCTTTTTGCTTCCTCATATCACTCTCTCTCGTGTAGTGCTTCGTAATTAATGCATAGGATTGCGAAGCGCTCCGTTAGCTCAATTGATGCCTTGACCGACCCGGCTGAACTTCCCCAAGTGCCACCAGATCATGAATGCCTTACCCACGATATTCTCATCGGGGACAAAACCCCAATAGCGACTGTCTTTGCTGTTGTCGCGATTATCCCCCATCACAAAATAATGTCCCGCGGGTACCGTACAGTTCAAACCATCCTCGGTAATGGTGCAGTTTTCGTGGTGCGGAAACGAGTGAACACTGCCCAGGTGCACCGGCGGAACGTCGGGATTTTGGATAGTCTTATGAATGCGGGCGCCCAGATCTTCCATCTGCAGCTTGAGGTTCTGATAGGAGAGATCGGACTCGACGTCCAAGTAATTCCCCGCCTCTTGCGTCGGTACGGATGTCCCATTGATGGTCAGCCGCTTATTCTTGTATTCGACACGGTCACCAGGAATGCCGATGATCCGCTTGATGTAGTCGATGCTGGGATCCTCGGGATAGCGAAACACCATGACGTCGCCACGCTGGGGTTCGTTCAGTGGCACGACCTTTTTATTGATAACCGGCAGCCGTATTCCATAGGTGAATTTGTTCACTAGGATGAAATCGCCAATCAGCAAGGTAGGGATCATTGATCCCGACGGGATTTTGAAGGGTTCGACCAGGAACGACCGCACCATGAATACGATGAGTATGACTGGGAAAAAACTCTTCGCGATTTCGAGCCAAGCAGGCTCGGGCTTGGGCTCGGCGCGGCCGGCGCCGCCTTGTTCCAACGTTGCGCCCGTGGGCGTCGCCATCGCCACATTGCTGCGCTTCGTGCGCACCACGTCCCACAGCCAGATCACGCCTGTGATCACGGTGAAGATCAACAGTACCGCGGCGAAGTTGAGGATATTCTTAGTCACCAACAAATAAAATCCGGCGATGAACAATACTAGGTAGGCGGTCTGCATGTACGGTTGGATGGTGGAGGCCGCATTGTTTCGAAAACTGGACACCACGTCCCACAGCACCAGCGGAAAACTAATCACCAACACAATCGTGGCGACGAGGGACAAATCCATCAATTACTCCCCACTTGTAAAATTGCCAGGAACGCTTCCTGGGGTATCTCCACGCTACCGACTTGCTTCATGCGCTTCTTGCCGGCCTTTTGTTTTTCCAGCAGCTTGCGCTTACGCGAGATGTCGCCGCCGTAGCACTTGGCCAGCACATTTTTGCGCAGCGCTTTTATCGTTTCGCGCGCAATGATGTGGGAGCCGATGGCCGCCTGCACCGCCACGTCGAACATCTGCCGCGGGATCAACTCGCGCATGCGCGCCGCCAGTTCGCGGCCGCGATACTGGGAGGTGGCGCGATGCACGATCAGCGACAGGGCATCGACTTTTTCGCTATTGATCAAGATGTCGAGCTTGACCAAATCGGCGGCGCGGAATTCCTTGAAATCGTAGTCGAGCGACGCATAACCGCGGCTCACGGACTTAAGCTTGTCGAAGAAATCCATGACCACTTCGTTCATCGGCATTTCATAGGTCAGAATCACTTGCCGGCCGAGGTAGTGCATATCCTTTTGCACGCCGCGTTTTTGCGTGCACAGCGTGATTACCGGGCCAACGTAATCGTGCGGCAGGATGATGGTCGCGGTAATGATGGGCTCGCGTATCTCGGCGATCTTCGAGGCGTCCGGCAAGCGCGAGGGATTCTCGATCTCGATTACGGCGCCATCGGCCATCACTACTTGATAAACCACGGTCGGGGCCGTGGTGATGAGGTCCATGTCGTATGCGCGCTCGAGCCGCTCTTGCACGATCTCCATGTGCAGCAGGCCCAAGAATCCGCAGCGAAAGCCAAAACCCAGCGCCTGCGACGTTTCCGGCTCGTAATGCAACGAGGCATCGTTGAGTTTCAACTTTTCCAGTGCATCGCGCAGGGCTTCGTATTCGTTCGCCTCCACCGGATAAAGCCCGGCGAATACCTGCGACTTGATCACTTTGAATCCCGGCAGCGGAACGGCCGCCGGACGCTCCGCCAAGGTAATCGTATCGCCCACCTTGGCGGCGGACAGTTCGCGCACGCCGGCGATCACGAATCCCACCTCGCCCGCGCCGAGTTGCTCGCGCACTAGGGATTTCGGCGTAAAGACACCCACTTGCTCGCACAGGAAACTCGCCTGCGTCGACATCAGCAAAATCCTGTCTTTGGGCCTCAATGCGCCGTCGACCACGCGCACCAGCATCACCACGCCAACGTAGTTGTCGAACCAGGAATCGATAATCAGCGCTTTCAGCGGGGCAGCGGGATCACCTTTTGGCGCGGGGATACGGGCGATAACCGCTTCCAGCGCATCGATAATACCTTCGCCGGTCTTAGCGCTAACACGAACCGCGCCGGACGCATCGATGCCGATAATATCCTCGATCTCCGCGATGACCCGCTCTGGGTCGGCCGACGGCAAATCGATCTTGTTCAACACCGGCACCACCTCCACCCCCTGCTCCGTGGCCGTGTAGCAGTTCGCAACGGTTTGCGCTTCCACGCCTTGCGAGGCGTCGACCACCAGCAATGCGCCTTCGCAGGCCGACAAGGAGCGCGACACCTCGTAGGAGAAATCGACGTGTCCCGGCGTGTCGATTAAGTTCAGGGCATAGGTCTGGCCGTCGCGCGCCTTGTAGGTCAGCGCGGCGGTCTGGGCTTTAATGGTGATACCGCGTTCCCGCTCTAAGTCCATGGAATCGAGCACTTGCGCTTCCATCTCGCGGTCGGAGAGACCGCCACAGGTCTGAATAAATCGGTCCGCCAAGGTGGACTTGCCGTGGTCGATGTGGGCGATAATGGAGAAGTTGCGAATGTTATTCATTGAAGAAACACGCCAATCAGACGCGGCTTTCGGAAATTTCTGTCACAAAATGATATAGCCACGTTACAAAAAAGGGCATCGCCGGATGCCCTTTTCACTAGAGTAATCCGCGATTTTACTGCATTTTCTTGATGTACGCATCCAATACGTCGCGGTCCAACTGGTAGTGGCACAACTGCGTATCGCCGGCCATCAAGACCGGAACATATTGGCCGTAGGCGCCAACGAGATCGGCGTTGCTATCAATATCAACCACCGCCAACTCGAATCCATGGCGAGCCCGGTACGGCTCCAGGTCCCGTTCCATTTCATAACATAGGTGGCAGAATTGGCGGCCATACAAGGTCAGGATGACGGTCATTGCCCCGGATCGGTACGGACAGTGATGTATTGGGTCGTCTCGCCGCGTCGCACGAGCAGCGCCAGATTCTTACGCGTCTCAAGTTTACCCAACGCCTGGTTGAACTGTTCGATGGTTTTCACCTCGCTGTTGTTGATCGCGAGGATGATGTCGCCCGGCTGCAAGCCCGCCCGCGCCGCGACACCTTTGACGTCTTCGACTAGGACGCCGGCGGAGATCTTGAGTTCCTTGCGTTGATCGGCAGTCAGTTCGGATAACGACAGGCCCAGCTTGTTGACGTTCTCCGTCTTACCCCGTTTGAACGGCGGCGCACCGGCGGCTTTGTCCACGGGTAACTCCCCAACCGCCACGGGAATCTCCTTGGGCGCACCTTTACGCCAGATTTGGACGTTAACCTTCGCCCCTGGTTTCACCGCACCGACCAGACGCGGCAGATCGGCGGAATTCTTGACGTCTTTGTTGTCGAATTTGAGGATGATGTCGCTCGGCTCCAACCCTGCCTTTTCCGCCGGGCCACCCTTTTCGATGTTGGCGATGAGCGCACCCTGGGCCTTAGTCAGGCCGAAGGAATCGGCCAATTCCTTGGTGACTTCTTGAATCACCACGCCCAGCCAACCGCGCGTGACTTTCCCGCCGCTCCTCAGTTGGTTGGAAATGTCCATCGCAACGTCAATGGGAATCGCGAACGAAAGGCCCATGAAGCCGCCTGTGCGGCTATAAATCTGTGAATTGATGCCAACCACCTCGCCGTTCAAGTTGTAGAGCGGGCCGCCGGAGTTGCCGGGGTTGATCGCCACATCGGTCTGGATGAACGGGACGTAGTTCTCCTGAGGCAGCGCGCGCCCTTTGGCGCTGACGATACCGGCGGTGACGGTATTGTCGAAGCCGAACGGCGAGCCGATGGCCAAGACCCAGTCGCCGACACGCAAGCGGTTAGGATCGCCGAGCACCACCTTCGGCAGTCCGGTGGCATCGATTTTGATAAGCGCCACGTCGGTACGTTTATCCGAGCCGATCACCTTCGCTTTGAATTCGCGCTTGTCGTTAAGCGTCACAACAATCTCATCTCCCGCGGCCACAACGTGAGCATTGGTGAGAATGTAACCGTCGGGGCTGACAATAAAACCGGAACCGAGGGACGTTCCCCCCTCGCCGCGCGGCATGGGCGGGGGAATAAAGCGGCGAAAGAAATCGAACATCGGATCGTCTTCCGGAATATTCGGGCCTTGACCGGGCTGGGCTTTGATGCCGGAGGTTGTGCTGATGTTCACGACCTCGGCGCCATGCTTCTCCACCAGGTCGGCGAAGTCCGGCAAGTCTTTTGCTTGAAGGGGCGCGGCCCAGCTCGTCAACAGCAACAGAGGCCAAAGGATTAACTTGCTCATATCAGTTTTCCATTCATTGTGAAGTTATTGTCAACACCGATTGCAATGGACCGATGTTGACACGAAGCTTAGCCACTACTGATTTTACGTCCCAATGCTCGCCGGGGGACAAGTCCGGGCGGGCTACTGGGGCGAATCTTTTGTCACGGAATTGGCGATTTGCTCCACGGCGACCGGAGGAACCTCACCGACCACCACCACATTGTGATCAGGAAGCTGGCGACTGTAGAAACTCACCGCACCTTGCTGGCTGGGCCGCGCCGTCGCCTTAGGTTCACCCTTGCGCGGTTC
>JAYTGZ010000126.1:0-1894 GCA_043733025.1 Pseudomonadota bacterium
ATCTGTTCTTGCGCGTCGATATCGAATCCCGGCGCTTTGGTTTGGGCGATCAGCAACGCTCGTTTCCCGTCGCGGGAAAACCACACGCCATCGCGCTGGGCGGGCCGGCTTTCACCCTCGAATTGCTCGATCAGGTATAAGAACTCGCTGGTCGGATCTTCCGGCAAGATACGTTTGACCAACATCCCCAGCGGCGAGCCGAGCATGCCGAGATTGCTCTCCAGCGCGTCACGCAACGCCTGTGTCGAAAAATGCCGCGGCGTCACCGCGTCACTGAGCAAATAGCGGTTACGCAGCAAATAATCCCGCTCGGGCCCCATGCGCGTCTCGTCGCCGTTATGGACGTAAGCCAGGCTGGGAAGGGATGCGAGTTGCTCGATGAATGCGCGGCTTGCATCCGCCCGTTCGCTTTCGTTACCGCCTTCGATGGCGAGCAAGAGGATGCGCGACACCACGCCGTCTTGCAGTTGCTCCACCAGAATTTTTTGCGCGTCGCTCGGTTTGCTCGGCAAGAACGCGCTGATGTCGCCGCGAAATGAAGTACTGCGCAGCACCCATAACGCCGCCGCCAACACCAGCAGCCACACCGCGATGGCGCGCCAAGCAGTGAATCTCACCAGGCGCCTGCCCTGGGAAGCAATGCGGGTGCGGCCGTTAGGGAGCCTCTAATTAAGCCTTGCATTGCTGCGAGGCAATGGCCCGAGGTGGCCCTGGCCCTAGGCAACCCCGTAGGCCAGCCCCCCACCCCGTATCCATGCGGGTTCTGGCGTGGCAGTCGATTGTGTTCAATGCACTGGCCGATAGATCATCGGTCACCGTCATGATGGAACGGTCGCCATCGGCCTCGACGATTTCAATCCCGTTGAGTCGATCCTTGCTGCCGCGGATAGTGATGGTTTGTATCAACGCCGCCATCTTTTTTTCCGTCGGTTGCAATTGGAGCTGCCATTCCTGGCGGCTGCCGTCGAGTTTCACTTGATAGAACTGTTGCAGCGCTGAGAGATCGCCCTTGAGGGTGCCCCGGATACTCTCGACAAAGGCCCACAGTATCGGGTAATCCTGAATCTGCACTACACGTTTACGACCGCGCATTTCCACGGTCAAGATGTCCTGATCGACCACCATGCTCTCGGGCTTGGGATCGAGCGTATATTTCTCCAGCCGATAGGGTGCCGTGTAAATCAGTTTGCCCGACGATTCCAGCGGTGCGTTAAGAACCTTTAAATACTTGCGCTCGACGAACGTGGCCTTGGCCTGTTTCACGCGGCCGAGTTCGATCATGAGTTGCGACAAGCCCCAAGCGGGCTCCGCGGCATGACTTGGAAGGAACGCGGTCAGCGCGATTAGGATCGCGCAGCCGCTAAGGTTTGTGAGTCGTGACCCAAAAGTCATAGAAGTTAAACCAATTGTAAGGTGCAAGGCGACAATAATGTTCCAGCCGCTCAACGTAGCGCCGCTGCCATGAATCGATAACGCGCTCCCGCTCCTTGCGGTCGACCGGCTCGCCGCTGGTCAGTTGCTCGAAATACAGATCATAGCGGTTCCCGCCGCGATAAAGTCCGACCATCAGAAATACCGGCTTTTTCAGCATGGCGGCGAGGCGAAAAGGCGCGGTTGGAAATTCCGCCTGGCCGCCGAGAAAAGGCAAGGAAACCTGCCCCGACTCGTTCATGATCCGGTCGCCGAGCATGCCGACGAGTTCGCCCGCGTCCAGACATTCACTGATTTTCAGCATCGAGTCGAATTGTCCCATGCCGACTATGCTTAGAGCGAAATTCGGATTGACGGCGCTCAGCACCGCATTCAATTTGCGCGCATTCTCCTCAAACATCAGCATCCGCACCGTAACGCTTTTGCGGTTCTCGCCGATGGCGCGCAGCATTTCGAAGCTGCC
>JAYTGZ010000127.1:0-7809 GCA_043733025.1 Pseudomonadota bacterium
AAACAAACCCGTTCAGAATTGAATGCCCGCGTGGTCAATCAACTTGAGCCGCGGCAGTGGTTGTTCTTGAGCGAGCCGCCACTTCAATTCGGGTTAAGTGGCTGAGTCCGACAGACTCCTAGGCGTTCACCGACCACAACCGCTACACCCTGAAGAAAATCGCATGTGGTTAGGCGCTTTCCGCCGGGTCGCTGAAGTTCCAGTATGGCCAACGCGCCTTCGCCACAGCTTACGACGATCCGGTCTTTTTCGACTGCCGTTATCTGTCCGGGGTTGCGAGCGTCATCCCTCACCGTTTCCACGTTCCAAATGCGTAGGGTTTCGCCACGCCACTGGGTCTGGGCAACGGGAAACGGATTGAATGCACGCACCCGGCGCTCAATGTCCTCCGCCGGTAAAGTCCAGTCGATGGCGGATTCCTGTTTCGCGATTTTCTTCGCGTAGGTGACGCCTTCGGCGGGTTGTTCCACCGCGGTGAGCGTTCCCGTTTCCCAGCGCTGCAACGTTTGGACGATCAGTTCGCCGCCCAGTCTGGCGAGCTTGTCGTGCAACGTCGCAGTCGTATCGTCGTCCGTTATCGGTAGCACGCCGCGCAATAGCATCGGGCCGGTATCGAGCCCGGCCGCCATTTGCATGATGGTGATGCCGGTCTCCTTGTCACCCGCCAAGATCGCCCGATGGATCGGCGCCGCACCACGCCAACGCGGCAGCAGCGAGGCATGCACGTTAATGCACCCCAGCCGCGGAATGTCGAGCATCCCCTGGGACAAGATTAAGCCGTAGGCGGCAACGACCATAACGTCCGCCTTCAACTCGGCGATCTTATTTTGAGCGTCGGTGGACTTGAGGGAAGACGGTTGAAACACCTCGATGCCGTGGCGCTGCGCCAAACGTTTCACCGGGCTCGGTGTCTCGCGCATGCCGCGGCCAGCGGGCCGGTCCGGCTGCGTGAGCACCAGCGCAACATCGTGCTTCGCCGCGATCAGCGCAGCAAGGGCCGCGACGGCGAACTCCGGCGTGCCGGCAAAGACTAGACGCATCTTAAGGCCCATTCAACGAAGGTTGCCCGGAAATCCAATACCCGAGCGGCACTCACGGCATGCATTGCTGAGAGGCAATAACCATGCGCCTCTCTAGGGGTTTGGTGAAAAACTAGGCATCCGTTACGCGGCTTTGCGTTGCGCCTTTCTCAGCTTGGTGCGGATCCGGTTCTGCTTCAGTGACGACAGATATTCCACGAAAACCTTGCCCTTGAGATGATCCATTTCATGCTGGATGCACACGGCCAGGAGTTCATCCGCGTCCAGGGTGAAGCGCTTGCCATCGCGATCCAAGGCTTCAACCGTGATCGCGGCGGCACGGCTGACGATATCGTATATGCCGGGAACCGACAGACAGCCCTCCTCGTGATCCGCGATGCCTTCGGCACGGGTTAAGCGCGGATTAACGAAGACGTTGAGTTTGTTCTGTTCCTCGCTAACATCGATCACGATGATCTGGCGATGGACGTCCACTTGCGTTGCCGCCAAGCCGATGCCGGGCGCGTCGTACATGGTCTCGGCCATATCGGCGATAAGCTTGCGCACGCCATCGTCCACTCGATCAACGGCTTTTGCCACGCTGTGCAGCCGGAAATCCGGATATTTTAGAATGTTCAGAATTGCCATAAAATCTTGCTAATTTAATAAATTATGTGCACAATCTAGTAAAATACTTTAGGGTTGTGACCTAACTAAACCTTTGGATTGTCTATGAGACGTATTATATCCCTTCTCCTCCTCGCTTGTAGCTTTGCGCTGCCCGTCAAAGCAGACGAATTGCGGCTTAAGGAAAACGCCCCCGACACGTACACCGTCAAGCGGGGCGATACCCTGTGGGGTATCTCCGGGCAATTCCTTGAAAGCCCTTGGCGTTGGCCGGAAATCTGGAACTTAAATCGTGACCAGATCATAAATCCCCACTGGATTTATCCCGGCGACGTGATCGCGTTAGATAAAAGCGGCGCCAATCCGCGCTTGCGCCTGTTGCGCGACGGCGTGGAACTGACCAACGGCGGCGCTAACGGCACCGAAAAATACGGGCCGCGGATACGCGCCGAAGCCTTGGAAGCGGGCGCCATTCCCAGCATCCGCGCGTCAGACATTGAACCATTCCTCGCCAAACCCCTGTTCATCCAGGAAGGTGCGTTGGAGAAGGCGCCTGCCGTAGTCGCCTCGGAAGACAATCGCGTAATCGTCGGCAAGGGCAGCATCGCCTACATCGAAGGTCTGGACGGCAGCAAAGGCCGCGATTGGCACATCTACCGCCCCGGCAGAATGCTGCGGGATCCGGAAAACGAGCGCGTGGTCTTGGGCTACGAAGCCGTGTACGTCGGCGATGCTTACGTGAGGCGCTTTGGCAATCCGGCGACGGCGGATATCGTGCGCTCCAAATTCGAGGTCAACCGCGGCGATCGACTCATCAACGCGGAAGAAGAACCTTTCGCCGCTTATGTGCCCCACGCGCCGGACAAGATGATTAAGGCGCGCATCGTATCCGCCTACAATTCCGTCAACGAAGTGGCGCAAAACTCCATCATCACCATCAATCGCGGCAAAAAAGACGGCATGGAAGTAGGCCACGTGCTCGCGGCCTACCGTGACGGCCTATGGGTAAATTCCGAATTGGAACCGCGCAAAAAAATTAAGTTGCCGGACGAACGAGTCGGACTGATTTTCGTGTTCCGGATTTTCGAGAACGTGTCCTACGCCTTAGTGTTGCAGAGCACGCGGCAGTTTAACCTGCGCGACGTCGTGCAGACTCCCTAATCTGAGTCGGCGAGGGGCGGTGTGTTATTTCACGCGCCGCCCTTTTTCTTCATGACGACTACGGAAGACCTCAGCAGTTGGATTGCACTTAGCGTCGCGCCGGGGTTGGGCGATCAAAGCCTTAGAAAACTCCTCAAGCATTTCGGTCCGCCGGATCAAATCCTCGCGGTTAGCGAATCCGCGCTGAGCCAAGTAGTCGGCGCCAAACTCGCCGAGCGCATCAAATCCCATGACAGCTCGGAAATCGTAGCCAATACCTTGGCGTGGTTGGAACAGCCTAATCACGCAATGGTCACTTTGGCGGACGCCGGCTATCCGCCGCTATTGCTGCAAACCGCCGATCCGCCGCCGCTCATTTACGTCAAGGGCAGGGTCGATCTGCTGTCCTTGCCCGCGATTGCCGTCGTCGGCAGCCGCAACGCGACGGCCCAGGGTGTGATCAACGCCGAGAGCTTCGCCAAGAGTTTGAGTAACAGCGGTCTGTGCATTGTCAGCGGCATGGCGCTCGGCATTGATGCGGCCGCCCATGCCGGCGGGCTCGCTGGCGCCGGAAAAAGCGTCGCGGTGGTCGGGACGGGACTGGATCGCATCTACCCAGCGCGCAACAAAGAACTTGCCCATCAACTGGCGCAACAGGGCGCCTTGATCTCCGAATTTCCCCTCGGCACGCTGGCCTTGGCGAACAACTTTCCGCGGCGCAACCGCATCATCAGCGGCCTCAGCCTGGGTTGTTTGGTGGTGGAAGCGGCGGTCTACAGCGGCTCGCTGATTACCGCGCGCCTCGCGTCGGAGCAGGGCCGCGATGTCTTCGCCATTCCTGGTTCCATCCATTCAGCGCTCGCCAAGGGCTGCCATCAATTGATTAAACAGGGTGCGAAACTGGTTGAACGGGCTGAGGATATTTTGGAGGAAATCCAATGGGCGTACCGCATCCACTCAACGGCTGAAACGGCAACAACCAGTGAAACCGACGAACCGTTGCTGGAGCATTTAGGTTTCGATCCCGCGCCGATCGATTCCTTGGTCAGCCGGACGGGCCTGAGCGCGGAGCACATCAGTGCCAAGTTGTTGGAATTGGAGTTAGCGGGACTGGTGCAGAGTTTGCCGGGCGGGCGTTACCAACGGATGGTGAAGTGAACGCAAAACATCAAGAAGATCGAGTGTGCATGCCGTGGCGATGACAAACGCGCTATCGTTGAACGGCGACATGCTAAAAAATCATCGGTCGGGAAGTTAGACTTCCTTGATGCACAGGCGCAAATCCTGAAGTCACGGCAATAATCGCTAGCGCTGGAGTAGCACCGATACGCAAGCGGCGGCGATACAAAACTACTTCGTTATCGTCAACTTCCCCCCCATGATAAGATTGAGTTAATTTCTTCACTCACCGCCCCGTGCCTGCCCCTCGTCCTAGCCGAATTGTCATCGCCTCCCGCGAGAGTAAACTTGCGCTGTGGCAAGCCCATCATGTCCAAGATCGCCTGCGGGGGCTTTATCCAGGTTGTAATGTTTCCGTTCTCGGTATGACGACGCGCGGCGATCAAATCCTCGATCGCACCTTGAACAAAGTCGGCGGCAAAAGTCTGTTCGTCAAAGAACTCGAACAAGCCCTGGAGCGGGGCGAAGCGGATATCGCCGTGCATTCCATGAAAGACGTTCCCGCCGAATTGCCGGCGGGATTTTCCCTCATGGTCGCGGGCGAGCGCGAAGACCCGCGCGACGCCTTCGTCTCCAACGATTATGCGTCGTTAGCGGAACTCCCTCCTGGCGCAATCGTCGGCACCTCCAGTCTGCGGCGCGAAAGCCAACTACGCGGGCGCTTTCCCCATCTCAATGTTGAACCGCTGCGAGGTAATGTTGAAACGCGCTTGCGCAAGTTGGATGAAAGAAAATACGCCGCCGTGATCCTTGCCGCTGCCGGCTTGAATCGTCTCGGACTCGGCCATCGCATCCGCATGTGCCTGCCCGTGAGCGAGAGCATTCCCGCCGTGGGCCAGGGTGCTCTTGGTATCGAATACCGTGCCGATCGCGCCGACATCGCCGCGTGTTTGCTGCCACTCGCGGAGCCAGCCACGATGTTGGCGGTACTCGCCGAACGGGCTTTCTCCAAACGTTTGGGCGGAAGCTGCGACGTCCCCCTCGGCTGTTACGCCACCCATGACGGCGACACGCTGTCGCTCACTGGTTTCGTCGCGTCCCCGGACGGCAAGCGCATGGTTCGCCTCGGCCTGCACGGCAAATCGAGCCAGGCTGAAGAACTGGGCACACAACTGGCGGAAACTCTACTGGCCGACGGCGCGGCGGAGATCCTCGCGGCGTTGAGTACAGACCCGACTCCAACGCCCACAAACTAGTGCTACCCGGTACCGGAATCATCCTGACGCGCCCTATCCACCAGGCGCAAGAATTAGCCCGCTTGATCGAAGCAGCAGGCGGTCGCGCCATTATTTTTTCAGCATTGGATATCAACCCACAAACGCTGGGTCCCGCGGATCAAGCCAAGATCGACACAGCCGAAATCGCGATCTTTATCAGCGCCAACGCGGTGGAGTTCGGGTTGCGCTACGCGTCCTTGCCGCACGAGATACGTCTCGCCGCTATCGGCAACACCACGGCGGTCGCGCTTCGGCAGGCCGGTTACCGGAATATCATCGTCCCAACTCAAGGTGCGGACAGCGAAGCGCTGCTGGCAACGCCGGCTTTGCGCGACGTCGCTGGCAAGCGCGTCGCCATCTTTCGCGGCGTCGGGGGCCGCGAGACCCTGCGCGACACACTTCGCCAACGTGGCGCCAAAGTCGCGTATATTGAGTGCTACACGCGCCGGCGGCCCGACGTCGCGCCCGATGTTGTTTCCAGCCTGGTGGCGCGCGACGACATCGCCGCAATTCAAGCGTCGAGCCGCGAGACTTTGGAGAATTTCTGTAACATGATAGGCGATAAGGGAGTCGCGCTGCTCGGCCACAAGCCACTATTCGCGCCCCACGCGGCCATCCTGGAAGGCGCGCGGATACTGGGTTTCAGCGAGGGCATCCTAACCCAATTCGGCGACGAGGGGCTGCTCGCGGCGCTTGAACAACGCTTCGGTCAACAATAAACGAATGAGTGAACAGCTAGAAAAAACACCGCCGTCGTCAACGCAGCCTGCGGCGGCGAACGTGCGTAGTTCGTCTTTCAATTGGGTGAGCGTCGTCGCACTGATTGCACTCGGACTGTCGCTGTGGCAATGGTGGGACAACCGCCAGCAATATCTCTCGCTGCAACAGGAACTCGCGCGGCGATTATCGGAAGCGGACGCCACGCTGAAGCAAAACTCCCTAGCGGTTGAACAGGCCAACGACACGGCACGCGAAGCCCAAAGCAAAGTAATCACCCTGGAAACCAAGCTCGCCGAATCTCAGAATCAGCAAGTTGCGCTGGAGGCCATGTATCAGGAATTGTCCCGGAATAGGGATGAATGGTCATTGACGGAGATCGAGCAAATCTTGAGCATCGCCAATCAGCAATTACAACTGGCGGGCAATGTCCCCGGTGCGCTGACGGCGCTGCAAGCGGCCGATAGCCGGCTACAGCGCCTCGACAAGCCGCAGTTGGCGAGTCTGCGCAAGGTAATCGATCAGGATATTCAAGCACTAAAAGCGCTTCCGTTCATCGATTTAGTCGGCATGAGCGTGAAGATCGACAACTTGATCGCTGGCATCGATACCCTGCCCCTGCTGAGCGAGAGCCGCGCCAGCCAGGAACCCGACAACGCCCCGCCTGCGCAACCTTCCGGCGCTCCCTTTAGCCGCTGGACGGCGGGCATCTGGTATGAGATTCGCCAGTTGGTCCGGGTGCAGAACATGGAGCGTTCCGATGTGCCCCTCTTGAGCCCGAATCAGAATTTCTTCCTGCGGGAAAACCTGCGCCTGCGATTGATGACCGCGCGCATTGCCTTGCTGAGCCACGATGAGACGACCTACAAGAATGATCTTAACTCCGCGCGCGAATGGCTTGGCCGTTACTTCGACACGCAGAACCGCAACGTGCGCAATGATGACGCCGTCATGCGCCAACTGATCGACAGCTCCATCAGCATCAAGTTACCAGACATTTCCGGCAGCATGGACGCGGTTCGCAATTACAAGCTCTCGACCCGCGACACCGCCTCCCAATGAAGTGGCTGCTGACGTTTCTCATTCTTTTGGCCCTCGCCGTGTCCGCCGCGCTCGCGGCGGGTTTCAGCAAGGGCTACGTGCTGCTGGTCTATCCGCCCTACAAGTTCGAGATGGCGTTGTCGTTTGTTATCGTCGCGTTGATTTTTGGTTGCGCCGCGCTTTACGGCTTCATCCGCCTAGCGACCCACACCCTCCGTTTGCCGCGACAGGTGCGCGATTATCGTTTGCACCGCGCCCGCAACCGCGCGCGCAACGCCATGGATCAAGCGCTGACAGCGTTCTTCGAAGGCCACTACCGGCGCGCGGAAAAATTCGCCGCGGTGGCGCTGAAGTTGCACGAGACCCCCGCCCTGTCCGCAGTCGTGGCAGCCCGTTCCGCCCACGAACAGCGTCATTTTGAAGCCCGAGACAATTATCTGAAGGCGGCAGAAATCGCTGCGCCGGAAGGCAAACTTCTTAAGCTTATTGCGCAAGCCGAGTTCCTTGTCGAAGAGCGCCGGCCACGGGAAGCGCTGGACGTACTCGACGCCGCCAAGGTGATCGCGCCGCGTAATCCTGCATTGCTAAGGTTGGAAATTCGCGCCCACACCCTGGCTCGCAACTGGGAGCAGGTGCTGACTGGCGTGACGCAGCTTTATAAGTTCAAGGATTTTGACCGCAAGCAGTTGGATCCAATACGGCTCAACGCCTTGCGCGAAAGCCTGAGCGCCACGGCGAAGGACAGTGCCTCATTGAGAGAATCGTGGCGCAAAATTCCTTCTGTGGACCGGCTTGATCCGGGCATCGCTGCCAGCGCCGCGCGCGCGTTCATCGCCGTCGACATGGCCGACGATGCCCAGGCCATCTTG
>JAYTGZ010000128.1:0-2598 GCA_043733025.1 Pseudomonadota bacterium
ACGGGTTTGGCTGGGTTTCAAGAAATCGCAGTTACCCGGCGCCCAGTATTTCTTGCAGTGGTCCGCGCCATCGGAAATTGCAACGTTGTTACCCGTATCGAACACCATCAGGCCCTTGGGATGGTCGATCACCCACATGCTGACGGGAATCGTGATATCGCGTTGCTTCTCTTTCGGAACGGTGGGGATCAATCCGGTGATCGGGAACGGACCAAACTTACCGCTGGTGGTCCAATAGACTTTAACGCCATCCGCAGCTTGAGCGGACGCGCCAAATAGGCTCGCCAAACCGACCACTGCCGCGATGATAGTTGCTTTTCTCATTGCATTACCTCCTAGTTGAAATTGGCTGATACGGACGAAACTTGCTTTGTTTGCTTCCAACCTCGGTTGTTCAGTCAACAGCCGATTGACAGTTCCTCGGTCGTGCATTGATACATCATTTTTCCATCGTTGCTCTGGGTTGCCGACGCTGGTTTGAGGCCATTTGCCGCAAGCAACTTAGGGGCGAGAATAGCCGCTTGCCGAAGGTTTGTAAAGGGGAAAAACGGACGCAGGCACCCGCGCACTCGGCGTCGCGTCGGAAACACCCGCACTCCGCCGCGCTAGGCGGCGAAGTGCGTTGTTGTAAGACGCAATTGTCCGGCAAATGGTGAGACAAGCGTATTATCGCGCCTGTCTTGACGTTTAGGCCTTGGGTTTGGGATACATCTTGCGAATGAAGCGTTTATCTCCGCGGGATAACCTGGTGTTCTCGTTGGTGCCGACCCCGCCGACGATGAATTCCCCCGAGAAGGAGTAAAGCATGATCGATTTCGGATCGAAGTTCGTGGCGTTCAATTGATCGAGCGAGTATTTGTGAACGATATTGAAGTCGATGTCTTCCTTGCTCCAGTTGTTTGGCGGTCCGCTGAAGTATTTGTAGACCGCGTTTAAATTCCACTTGATGCCGCCCTTCGGACTTTGGTGTTCATGGATCGCGCCCAACATATGGCCAAACTCGTGCAGCACCACGCGGTTGTACTCGTCGTCGTCGGTGTCATCATCGAGCCAGCCGTAGTTCATGGTCGGCTCGTTCTTGTTAATGGTGAGGTTGTCCGTGCCGACGTAGGACCAGGAGCCGGGATCGGCGTTAAAGGAAATACGAATCTGCGAATTCTTCCCTGCTCCGAATTTCAAACCGATGTTCGAGTAATTCATCCATTGCACCGCATGGTCGATGACGCGCTGCTGCTGCGTTTTGCTGCCATCCATGAAAGCGATAGACAGCGCGCTACCATTGACCCATTTCTTGCCGGTCAGCAATGCGATTTTCGCCGGATGGTTCGATACGCCGGGGAGCCGTGCTAGGGCCCTCGGCGCATTGGCGGGATTGTGTTTTACCGCAATTTCCGCCGCTTTAATTTTCTGCTCGTAGGGAATGATGCGATCGACGCAGACGTGCAAGGGCTTGAGATCCTTCGATTTCTTCGTTGCCATGGCTGACCCTCTTGGTGATGGGAAACACGTCTAGACTACGCCATCATTAAGCTGCTGTAAATCGGGTATAGGCCGATCGTCGCTGGTCAAAATGCGTGCCCCAAATCGTGATGCCTGGACTCTTGGCGTAAAATGTGTGAAAGCCATCGGCCTAAAAGGCAATGCTGGCGCGGCTTTCCTGGCATGCATTGCCGCGAGGCAGGCGGGGTGGGCGTCTCGGCAAGGGCGCTGGCAAATCCTCCACGCGCATTGGGTGAGCGCGCGTAAACAGGACGAGAACTCGTGGAATTCGGGAGTATTGTTCCCCCCGGATTTCATTTCATTCCATGCCGGCTACGCTTGCTAATCGTGCGATTGACTACTCGCCGGCTAAGCGATAGATTGATAGTTGACCAAAAGGGGCGTTTGAAATACTTATTCGCGATTTACGTCGTTCGGTGAAAAATGAGCAGTGCTCCATCCATAACAGGCGCCCGCAATGAAATACAAGGACTACTACAGTACCCTTGGTGTCGAACGAGGCGCCAACGAGGCAGACATCAAGAAGGCCTATCGCAAGCTCGCGCGGAAATACCATCCGGACGTCTCCAAGGAGCCGGACGCGGAGGCAAAATTCAAGGAAATTTCAGAAGCCTACAAAACCCTCAAGGAGCCGGAAAAACGCGCCGCCTACGATCAACTGGGAAGCCATCGACCGGGGCAAGACTTCCAGCCGCCGCCGGACTGGCGGCAACAGTTTAACGATGGGCAATCCCCGTTTGATGAAAGCGATCTGGCGGATTTGTTTGCCAGCCTCCGCGGTAGTCGCAGGGGCGGAGGGCGGGAGGGTGGCCGAATTTCGATGCCCGGCCAAGACTACGAAGTCGCGGTACACATCACGCTCGAGGATGCCTATCGCGGCAGCGAGGTGGATCTTGATCTGGCCATGCCGGAATATGACGAAAATGGCGTCGTGCATCGAGTGCCGCACGCCTTCAAGGCGCGCATTCCCAAGGGCGCCACCGACGGGCAGCGGCTCCGCGTGCCGGGCAAAGGCGGCAAAGGATTTAACGGCGGGCGCGATGGCGATCTATACCTCAATATCGTGCTGCATGCGCATTCGTTGTTCCGCGTCAGCGG
>JAYTGZ010000129.1:0-2611 GCA_043733025.1 Pseudomonadota bacterium
TCTCGTGGAAGACTCTATCGCGCTGCGTGAAGGTCTAAGAAACATGCTGAGTGAAATCCCCGGCCTGATCGTGCACGGCGAATTCGAGGCTGCTCAAGATGCGATCAGTGGCATTGACCAGATCCGCCCCGACATCGTCATACTGGATATCGGATTGAAGAGCGGCAATGGACTTGAAGTTTTGCATCACCTCAATAAAGTCCATCCGCGTTGCACAGCGATTGTGTTCAGCAATCGCGTGGACACCGAGTACCGCAAACAAGCTATGCATCGCGGCGCAACCCACGTCTTCAATAAATTCAGCGAATCGGAGCAGCTTTTCGACGCCGTGGCCACGCTTGTCGCCGGCCATTCCCGCGCGGAAAAATCCGGTTTGGCCGGCGATGTGCGGCTGCAAGAGCGCTTATCGTGGGTTTCATCGATCTCTTCAATGGGAGAAAAACAATGCGGCTAGCCCCAATCGAACTCGATACGTTTAACGCCGACACACGCGCGATCGCGCGTGGCTTGAAGCAAGATACCCAGCTCCGCCATGTAGCCGCGGTGTCACTGGCCACGCTGTTCATTCTTCTCGTCAGCCTGATGTTGGGCGCGAACGCTTCCCACGCAGCGGAGGAAGAAGCTCGTTTGAGCGTGATCAAAGTCGTCGCGCTGCGACAAAGCTCGATCGTCTATGGTTCAGCCGTGATGGTCGCGCCGGGAAAATTGATCACCAATTGTCACGTCGTACGCAACGCGAGCGAAATCAAGCTCATCTCCCACGGACGTATTTCATACGGCCGGCTCGCTGCGCAAGATGTGGAACGAGATTTGTGCATTGTGGCCGCACCCGATTTGGACATCCCTACCGTGCGCTTTGGCTCGACTCAGGAGCTGGTCCTGGGTAAACCAGTTTTTGCCGCCGGCTACCCTGGCGGCGAGCAGTTTACTTTCAGTGCGGGCCATGTCAAAGGCTTGCATGAAGCCTACGGTTCGCGCGTGATACAAACGTCAGCCTATTTCGAACCGGGGGCGAGCGGCGGCGGGCTGTTCGATGCGGAAGGCCGATTGCTCGGCATCCTCACCTTCAAAGCCGCGTCCGGCGGGGATTTTCACTTTGTATTGCCAATCGAGTGGGTTTTGAAACTCATCGACGAAGACGCACCCGCGTCATCGACCGTCGTGAGCGGCCGCGCCTTTTGGGAGAAAGGGTTGCGCGAGCAGCCGTTTTTTCTGCAGGCCGCGGCATTGGAGGAGAAAAAAGACTGGCATGGGCTTTTAAAGCTTGCGAAAAAATCCGTCGTCAAGGATGTCCAATTCGGTGAGCCATGGATCGCGATGAGCAAAGCGTACACCGGGCTTGGGCGCCCCCAGGACGCCGAGTCCACTTTGCAACGAGCCAAGGAGATAGGGAGATCGAACCCGCCCCCGGCAAATGGATAGAAGCGCTACAAACAAATCCCGCGGGGACAAGCGCGCTAGGCAGTGTCAGAAATTCTGTGAAATCCTCACCCCAGTAGGTCGGCCTACCCTGGCGCCACCGCGCTCCCTGGCACGGCGACGCCCCCTAGAATCTCGCTGTTGGCGGCCCCTCATTTGCATGGCACTATTGGCTCTGTTTAGCTTCGGCGCATCGGCAGACGAGAACGATGAGATCGTCACGGGTTGCCATCATTCCAATGCCGAGTGGGGATTCGACGCGATCGATCGGTGCATTAAAGACAACCAGGCCACGCGTGCACTCGTGTTGCAGTATCCCGCTCAGTACAAACGGATCGTCGACCGCTGCCGGCGTGGAAACGAATTGGGTTGGTCTTGGGTGAAGACATGCTTGGATCGGGATATTGAAGCCGAGTCGGCGTTGGCGCTGTACCCAAAGGAAAGAATCGGGTTGATCGAAGCCTGCCACGCCGATTTCGGGCATCGAGGCGCCGCGAAGGTCAAGGCTTGCGTCGATCGGGTGATAGAGGCGCCAAGCTCACCGCAACAGAACTGACGGCAGATCTCGCAGGTCTGGGCAGTGGATGTGCCACCAGCCGCGTCCAGCGTGGCCTATCAAGCATGCATGCCTTGAGGGCCGCGTCCTGCTTGCCTCCCAGCAATGCCTATTGAACCTAGAAACGGCAGTTGACCGGTCCGTCTGGGGTGCAACATCATGATTTTAATTAAATGCTTCATAAACTTTACGCTCACCCATATGGTGAGAGGCCGCTACGGGGCGGATTGCACGGTTCTGAGGGTGCAGGGTGGCGTTGCAACTCGTTGCAATGGAACGACCATTGCGCCTCGCCGCGCCTTGCCCCGCACCCCCATAACCGCACACTCCACCCCGTCCAACTGCCGATTCTAGGTTGAATTACTTTACCGCCGCCGCTGGCGGCGCGCCCACTTGCTTAAGGAGATTCAGCAGGTTGTCGATCTGGTAGTTCGCGATGGTGATGACTTTGGGGTAGTTGTTCGACAGGATATATCGGCTAAGGCCGTCCGGCGCCAGGGTGCCGACGGTGAATTTATCCAGCAATTGCGCGGTGTTCTTCCCGTAGAGCAAGACGAACATTTCCGGCGCCGTGAGGCCGTATTCGGCCTCGTTGTTGCGCGGGAATTCGCGTTCCATGTGGGTGCGGCTCAGGCC
>JAYTGZ010000130.1:0-5713 GCA_043733025.1 Pseudomonadota bacterium
CGACTGCGGCGAGAATTTTCAGCTTTATCCCCATCGCCACAACACCGATGGATTCTTCGCCGCGGTGCTGGAAAAGCAACCATGAGGATAGTCAAAATCTTCGCCTTAGTTGTTTTTTCGCTGCTGTTTGCGTTCGCTTCATCGGCGGACACAACGGTCAACGCGGCGAAGGTACGGGTTCTGTTTACACCGGGAGATAACGTCGCCGCCAGCATCACGCATGCGATCCGCGGCGCGCAACTAAGTGTCCACGTTCAAGCCTTCAACTTCACCAATAAGGCGATTGCGCGGGCGTTGCAAGACGCGAGCCAGCGCCGCATCGAGGTCAAGGTGCTCGCGGACCGGGAACAATTCGAAAGGGGCGCAGGTTTTTTGTTGCGCGATTTGAAGCAGGCGGGGGTAAACGTCATGCTCGACGGCGAACATGCCGCGGCCCACAATAAGGTGATGCTGATCGATACCGATGGCGACCATCCTATTGTGATCACCGGTAGTTTTAATTTCACGCAAGCAGCACAAAAATACAATGCCGAGAACGTGGTGTTGATCTACGACGACCGGGCGCTGGCGAAAGCCTACGACGAAAACTGGCAGCGGCATTGGCAGCACGGAATCAGTTTCGAATGAAGGGTTACTAAAGAACCGCCCATGGAGCTAACCGGCAGCGCATTATTCGCCGGCCTCATGGAGGCGTTGCGCGATCTGACCAACCCGCTGGTGCTTAAGGAGTTGGCCGTCATCGCGTTGGCGCTCGCCCTGGCCGCATTCGCGGCGTGGCTGGTCAATCGCCGCACCGCCGCCTCACCGCCAAGCTGGAAAGTGGGAAAGGGCGGGTTGTTGCGTATCGTGTTTCCGCTAGTGGCTCTGCTGGTCGTGCTGGTCGCGCGGCGCTTCATGCTGCACCAAGGCGCCCATCCCTTGTTGGACTTGGCGCTGCCGCTGCTGGGCTCCCTGGCACTGGTGCGCTTGGCGATCTACATCGTGCGGCGCGTGTTTGCGCCGAACGCTTTTCTGAAGGCATCGGAACGCTTCATCGGCTATGGCATTTGGTCGTTGATGGCGTTGTACATCGTGGGTGTGTTGCCGTTCGTAACCGATTTTCTGGACGGCATCAGCCTTAACGTCGGCAAGCAACGCATCTCGGTTTACTTGATCCTGCAAGCGATCGTGACGGTGGTGATCACGGTGGTGATCGCGCTGTGGATCGCGCGCGCCGTTGAAAGCCGCGCTATGGGTGCGGCGCATTGGGATTCGAGTTTGCGGGCGGTATTCATTAAGCTGGTGCGCGTCATACTGCTGGCGCTGGCGGTGTTGATCGCCCTGCCGGCGGTCGGCATCGATGTCACGGTGCTATCGGTGTTCGGCGGAGCGTTGGGCGTGGGGCTGGGTTTCGGCCTGCAAAAAATCGCCAGTAATTACGTCAGCGGCTTCATCATTTTGCTGGATCGCTCGATCCGTTTGGGAGATATGGTGACGATCGACGATCGGCTGGGCGTTGTGTCGCAACTTAACACTCGCTACACCGTGCTGAACAGCCTAGATGGCACCGAAGCGATCATCCCCAACGAACGCCTGATCACCGGCACGGTGATCAACCATTCGCTAACGGACAAACGGGTGTTGCTGCGCTTACCCATCCAGATCAGCTTCGGTAGCCCGCTACCGTTGGCGCTGAATTTGCTGACGGGAATCGGCCGCGAACATCCGCGCACGTTGCGCGAGCCCCAGGCGGGCGCGTTTGTCACAGGGTTTGGCGATAACGGCATCGAATTGGAGCTTTGCGTGTGGATTGCCGACCCGGAAGCGGGGCAAATTCAGTTGCGTTCGGAGCTTTTTCTAAGGATTTGGCAGGCGTTTCAGGATAACGGGATCCAGATTCCCTATCCCCAGCGGGAAATTCGCATACTCGGGGATACGGCGCCCAAGCCCGAAACCGGCTCTAACCAAGCTAAGAACTAGTCTAGAAGCGGCTTGCAGTCCATTGATTTTAATTATATATATTTTTCGTTATTTAAGCCCTTATTTGACCCAAGTTTACAAAATTCTTGCAAATAACGCTTGCTTCAAGCCCGTCTTCGCGTACAATTTGTATCCAATCTTGTTATTTAGGAGGCGCGTTAGTGTTTCTATTGAACGGCTTAATCGACTTGCCATGGTGGGGTTACATCGTTTTATGTCTGGTGCTCACCCACATCACCATTATTGCCGTGACGGTTTATCTGCACCGGCACTCGGCCCATCGCGCCTTGGATCTGCATCCGGCGGTATGCCACTTTTTCCGCTTCTGGCTTTGGATGACCACGGGCCAGACCACCAAGGCCTGGACGGCGATCCATCGCAAACATCACGCCCGTTGCGAAACTGAAGAAGATCCCCATAGCCCGCAGATTTTGGGCATCAAAAAGGTCATGTGGCAAGGCGCCGAACTCTATCGCGCCGAAGCAAAAAATCAAGATACCTTGGATCGATTCGGCGCTGGTACGCCCGACGACTTTATGGAAAGGTTTTACTCCAAGAATCACACCCGTGGCGTAACGTTGATGTTGATTATTGACCTCATCCTTTTCGGCACAATGGGTCTAACGGTTTGGGCCGTGCAAATGATATGGATTCCTCTCTTCGCGGCGGGAATCATCAATGGTGTCGCACACTACTGGGGCTACCGCAATTTCCAGGTCGAAGACGCGAGCCGAAACCTAATTCCTTGGGGCATCTTCATCGGCGGCGAGGAGTTGCATAACAATCATCACGCTTATGGTACGTCGGCCAAATTTTCTAACAAATGGTACGAGTTCGACATCGGCTGGGTTTATATCCGCGGCCTGGAGATGCTCGGTTTGGCGACAGTGAAGAAGGTCGCGCCGAAAGTTAGATTCACGGAAGCCAAGGCCACCTGCGATAGCGAAACCCTGGAAGCGATCATTACCCATCGCTACGAAGTGTTAATTAACTATCGCCGCTCGCTGCAACGGACCTGTGCCGAGGAATTCGCTAACTTGAAGCAGCACATCCCGTCACTATCAACCATCACCGATTCCGGCGTTTTCCGCGCGCTGAAGCACTGGCTGCATCTGGAACCCGATGCTTTGACGGCACCGGATCGCGAGAAGTTTCATACGGTCATGAGCTCCAGCATCGTGTTGAAAACTATTTATTCGATGCGCCAGGAATTGGATTCAATCTGGGGTCGTTCCAACGCAACGCGTGAACAGTTAGTTAAGCAACTTGACGACTGGTGCCATCGCGCGGAATCGAGTGGAATTACTCCCCTGCGGGAATTTTCACGTCGTCTGCGCTGCTATGCTTAGCGCGTGATTTACCCAATAAAAAAGCCCGCTGGTGCGGGCTTTTTTATTGGGTAAACGCTTCTTAACTTACTTTAGCTTGGTCTCTTTGTAGATCACATGCTTGCGCGCCTTCGGATCGAATTTCTTCACTTCCATTTTCTCCGGCATGGTCTTTTTGTTTTTGGTCGTGGTGTAAAAATGCCCGGTTCCGGCGGTGGATTCCAACTTGATCTTGTCGCGCATGGTTTATCTCCTTAGACGGTTGTTGAAAAACGTAGCGAGGATGCCCGTATGTTGGTGTACATGCGGATTCCGAGCGCCGTAAAACGACGTGGCCCTGGCCCTAGGCCACCCCGTAGGCCAGCCCCCAGACGGGCACCGCGGTAGTTTTTCAACAAACCCTAGACTTTGACGCCTGCGGCGGCCAGTTCGGCGAGAACGACATCAATGCCGTTCTTATCGATGGTGCGCAAGGCGGAGGTCGTCAGCCGCAGGCTGACGAAACGGTTTTGACTCTCAACCCAAATCCGGCGACGCTGCAAATTCGGCAGAAAACGTCGCTTGGTTTTGTTATTCGCGTGGGAAACGTGGTTGCCTACAAGAGGCTTTTTCCCAGTAATCATGCATGCTCTAGCCATGGCCCTGCTCCGAACTAAACCCCGATTATCGCACGAAAAGAATTTGCCAGTCAAAGTAAGCCGTGCTCGGCGAAGGAATACGGCACCCCGTCGCCGACGACAAAATGATCGAGCACCCGCACCTCCACCAAGGTCAGCGCATCCTTCAATACCTGCGTCAAATGACGATCGGCCGCACTCGGTTCGGCAATGCCGGAGGGATGGTTGTGGGCGAACACGACGGCCGAGGCGTTCAGGGACAACGCCCGCTTGACGATTTCCCGTGGATGGACATTGGTTTGGTGTAACGTGCCGGCGAATAGCTCCTCCACCGCGACGACTCGATTCTGGGTA
The DNA here is from genome assembly GCA_043733025.1 of Pseudomonadota bacterium. GTDB lineage: Bacteria > Pseudomonadota > Gammaproteobacteria > Burkholderiales > JALYOK01 > JALYOK01. Next base: position 4,259 of record JAYTGZ010000130.1, read on the forward strand.
TCCAAAAAGATCGCGACGAAGGCCTCGCGCTGATGCTTCTGAAAATAAAGCCGCAAATAATCGCGTACGGCTTGGGGCGAGGATAAGAGATCGCCGCGCTTCAACTCTTCCGCCAACACTCGGCGCGCGACTTCAAGGATCGCTTGAAACTGCACATATTTCGCTGGGCCCATGCCGGGTGCTTCGCACAGCGCCGTTTCGCTGGCGGCGAACATTTTGTTGAGCCCGCCGAAGCGCTGGATCAACTCGCGGCCGAGGTCGACGGCGCTCTTGCCCGTCACGCCGGTTCTCAGCAAGATCGCCAACAACTCCGCATCGGATAGCGCCGCGGGCCCGCGGGCGAGCAGTTTCTCGCGCGGACGTTCGTCCTCCGGCCAATCGCGAATCGCCATGGCAAGCTCTTTTCGTTAGAATGATGTTCATTATGGATCAAAATCGTCCAAAAAAATTGTTGCTAGGCGTCACCGGCGGCATCGCGGCCTACAAGGTCGCGGAACTGGTTCGCCTATTGCGGCAAGACGATATCGTGCTACAAGTGGTAATGACGGAAGCGGCATGCCGCTTCATCACGCCGGTGACTTTGCAGGCATTGTCCGGGAACACGGTCTACACGGATGTGTGGGACCCGCGAGTGGCCAACAACATGGCGCATATCGATCTGTCGCGGGATTGCGACGGCATCGTCATCGCGCCGGCAAGTGCGGACTTCATGGCGAAAGTCGCGAATGGTTTGGCGGATGATTTGCTCGCAACGCTGTGCCTCGCTCGGGATTGCCCGCTGCTCATCGCGCCCGCCATGAATCGCCAAATGTGGGACAACCTGGCGACCCAGCGCAATGTGGCGTCACTCACGAAGGACGGCGTAACGCTGCTCGGCCCCGCTGCGGGCGATCAAGCTTGCGGCGAAGTGGGCATGGGCCGGATGCTGGAAGCGGACGCCATTTTTGCCGGAATCAAAGCCTATTTCGCGCCTAAGTTATTAGCGGGCAAGAACGTGCTGATCACGGCGGGACCGACGTTCGAGGCGATTGATCCGGTACGTGCCATCACCAATCTCAGCTCAGGGAAGATGGGTTACGCCATCGCCCGCGCGGTACTCGATGCGGGCGCGAAAGTGACGTTAGTGAGCGGTCCAACGAATCTTTCCGTACCGATGGGCGCCACCCTCGTTTCGGTAATCAGTGCCGCGGACATGTATAAAGCCGTCATGGCGAACGTCACCGGCAAAGACATTTTTATCAGCGTCGCCGCCGTCGCCGACTACACCATTAAGCAACCGAGTCGTAGCAAGATCAAGAAATCCACGTCGGCGTTGACCATAGAACTCGCGCCAACCGTGGACATCGTCGGCCAGGTAGCGCAACTACCGAATGCCCCGTTCTGCGTCGGCTTCGCCGCCGAAAGCGACAACCTGTACGAATACGCGGAAGCGAAACGCAAACGCAAGAAACTCCC
>JAYTGZ010000131.1:0-3565 GCA_043733025.1 Pseudomonadota bacterium
TTGCATCCGGTGGCGGTGATTTTCGCCTTGCTTGCGTTCGGGCAGATATTCGGATTCTTCGGTGTGTTGTTGGCGTTACCGGTCAGCGCGGTTTTGCTCGTCGCGCTCCGACATCTGCGTCAGAATTATCTCGATAGCAAGATCTATAACGAGTAGGTGAGGTCGGGGTAGGGTGTCATTCCCGCGAAAGCGGGAATCCATTTGGCATTTGACGGCACCATGGATTCCCGCTTTCGCGGGAATGACAATTAGGAGATGAGAACGTCATATCCTACCCCAAGATTTAAGCGTTCCCTTCCGTCCTCGCCTTCTCCGCGTTCGCAAAATCCAACATCCGTGTAATGCAAAGCTTCGCCTTGCGGCTGATTTCCGGGTCGATGTGAATTTCGTTCTTACCGGTTTCCAGCACCGCGGCGAGATTTTTCAGGCCGTTCATCGCCATCCACGGGCAGTGGCCGCAGCTTTGGCAGGTGGCGGCGTAGCCGGCGGTTGGCGCTTCGATGAAGTTTTTCTCCGGCATCAATTTTTTCATTTTGTGCAGGATGCCGTTGTCGGTGGCGACGATGAATTCCTTGGCACTGGAGCGCTGTGCCGCTTGGATGATGCCCGTAGTGGAACCCACCGTGTCGGCTAAGCGGATCACATTGTCGGGTGATTCCGGATGCACTAGCACTTTCGCGTTAGGATGCCGGGCCTTCATTTCGGCGAGTTGTTTGGCTTTGAATTCATTGTGCACGACGCACGAGCCTTGCCACAGCAGCATGTCGGCGCCGGTTTGTTTTTGGATGTATTCGCCGAGGTGTTTGTCTGGCGCGAAGAGAATCTTTTTGCCCTGGTCGTGCAAATACTTCACGATTTTTTCCGCGATGCTGGAGGTGACCATCCAATCGGCACGCGCTTTCACCGCCGCACTGGTGTTGGCATAGACGACGACCGTTCGGTCCGGGTTCGCATCGCAGAAGGCGGCGAATTGGTCCGGCGGGCAACCGAGATCTAGCGAGCATTCCGCTTCCAGATCGGGCATGAACACGCGCTTTTCGGGACTCAAAATTTTTGCGGTTTCCCCCATGAAGCGCACGCCGCAAACGACGATGGTTTTGGCTGGATGATTGAAGCCAAAACGCGCCATCTCGAGCGAATCGGATACGACGCCGCCGGTTTCCTCGGCGAGATCTTGCAGATCGCCGTGCACATAATAATGAGCGACGAGCACGGCATCCTGGGCTTTCAACGAGGCTTTGATGCGCGCTTTGAGTTCGCTGCGTTCCGGCGCTGTCGGTTCAACGGGCGCTTTGGCCCAAGCCTCCGCCGTAGCGAGGTTGGGATGTTCAAAGCGAACGCGGATGGGGGAGAGGCTAGTGGCCATGGTACGGGTCCTAATTTATTCAATTACCTATATTCTTGTCATTCCCGCGAAAGCGGGAATCCATGCTGAATTTCAACGGCCAAATGGATTCCCGCTGTAGCCTGCCCTCGAATGCTTTAGTCGGGGGCGGGAATGACAATTATTGAAGGATGTCGGTTTTTCAATAACTACGCGGCGGTATAAGCCGTCTTCACCGTCGTATAAAACTCCGCCGCGTAACGGCCTTGCTCGCGCGGGCCGTAGCTCGAGCCTTTGCGGCCGCCGAACGGCACATGGTAATCGACACCCGCCGTCGGCACGTTCACCATCACCATGCCGGCTTGCGCTTTGCGCTTGAAGTGGGTGGCGTATTTTAGGGACTTGGTGCAGATGCCGGAACATAAACCAAACTCAGTATCGTTGGCCACGGTGAGTGCTTCGTCGAAATCCTTCACGCGCACCACGTTGGCAACCGGCCCGAACACTTCTTCGCGGCTGATGCGCATCTGGTTGGTGGTTTCCGTGAACAGGGCGGGTTGCAAGTAAAAGCCCTTACGTTCGCGCTGCAACACCTCGCCGCCGAAGGCGAGTTTCGCGCCTTCTTTTTTGGCGATGTCGATGTAGCTCATGTCCTGATCGAGTTGCGATTGATCGACCACCGGGCCGATGTCCGTGCCTTGTTTGAGCGCATCGTCTACCGTCAACGTCTTCAGTTTCTCAATCACCGCGGCGACGAATTTGTCGTGTATTCCCTGTTGCACGATGATGCGGCTCGACGCGGTGCAACGCTGGCCCGTGGAGAAAAACGCGCCTTGCACCGCGCAGTTCACCGCCGTTGCGAGATCGGCGTCATCCATGATCACCAGCGGATTTTTCCCGCCCATTTCCAACTGCACTTTCGCTTTGCGTTTCGCCGCGGCTTCCAGCACGCGCGCGCCGGTGGCGACGGAGCCGGTGAAGCTAATAGCGTTCACTTTAGGGTTTTGCAGGATGACGTTGCCGACGACGCTGCCCGCGCCCATCAGCAGATTGAACACGCCCGCCGGCAAGCCCGCACGGCTGATGATTTCCGCCAACGCCCACGAACAACCGGGCACGAGATCGGCGGGCTTCAAGATCACGCAATTGCCGAACGCCAAGGCCGGCGCTACTTTCCACGCGGGGATGGCGATCGGGAAATTCCACGGCGCGATGATGCCCACCACACCGACCGGCTCGCGCGTGATTTCGCACTCGAGACCAGGGCGCACCGACGCCAATTTTTCGCCGGGAATACGTAGTGCTTCGCCAGCAAAAAATTTGAATATATGTCCGGCGCGAGTCGCTTCGCCGATGCCTTCCGGCAAGGTTTTGCCTTCTTCTCGGGAGAGCAATTCGCCTAGCTCTTGCTTGCGCGCCAGGATTTCCGTGCCAATTTTGTCGAGCGCGTCGAAGCGCACTTGCGGCGTGGCATCGGCCCAGCCGGAAGCCGCGGCAGCAGCGGCATCGATGGCCTCGTTCGCCTGTTTCTCGTCGGCGCGAACGTAGTCGGCGATAACATCATCCACATTGGACGGATTGATATTCGATTTCGCCATACTGCTGCCAACCCAGTTACCGCCGATGAAATTTTCCCGCGCACCCATTGCTGTTTCCTCGAAATCGATCAAAGAATGAAATGATACGCGCTGACGCGCCCAAGGGCCAAACTTTGCTACGGGCCGATCGAAATAATCCTTGGAGAGGCAATGGCCCGAGGCCACCCCGTATCCATGCGCCTTTCCATGGCATCGAGCGACTATTGAGGCGCGCGCGCTCACATGCGACTTGAGATCCTAGTCATTTCAACTGTAATCCGGCGAAAGGCAACGACTCTGGTATCATAATTTTTTCTCAACCCAACCGCTTCATGAGTAACGTCGATTTTCATTGTCACTCGGAAATTTCCGATGGTTTGCATCCGCCGCGCGAGGTCGTGCGGTTCGCCGCGGAGAACGGTGTCGATGTGCTGGCGCTGACGGACCACGACAATCTCGGCGGACTGGCGGACGCGCGCGAAGCAGCCGGTGACTTGGGTGTTCAGTTCGTCGATGGCGTCGAGATTTCCGTCACTTGGGCCGGCAACACGCTACATATTGTCGGCGTCAATATCGATCCGACCGAGATCCGCTTGCGCCAGGGACTGGAAACCATACGCTCCGGCCGCATGAAACGCGCTGAAAAGATGGCGGAATCCCTCGC
>JAYTGZ010000132.1:0-6919 GCA_043733025.1 Pseudomonadota bacterium
ATTCAAACGCTGCTCGGTACGGCGAAACTCAATGGCCTGGATGCCGCCGCGTGGTTACGAGATACGCTGGAAAAACTCCCGACCTGCTTGAACAGCGAAATCGATTCGCTGTTGCCGCTGCGTACCGAATCTCTACACTCATAATAGTCGTAAGTGAACGTGGGCGCGCTACACGCTTACGTCTTACATACTCATGACGATCGGCTATCCGTACCTGAATGGCGACAAGTTGTTGGCGTTATTAACGGGCGGTTCTTAACAGCGGCCGCGTAACGTTGTCTGCCGTGGCGGAGATTATCGCGGTCGCGTCCGAGCGTGATCGCAGCGGCGCCAGCAATTTCTTGACACTCAATCACTCGTTGATGAGGTCGGTGCGTGACTAACCAAATTCTCGGCACGGGCCACGCCACGAGCCACACCCAGCTTGCCTTATGGCAAGGTATGCCACGGGAGTTAATATCCATGCGGTTTTCAGGCGACAGTGCCCGCTCCGTTCCAGCCGGAGCGCTGCTCAAGGCCAACAACGCCGCAAATGCCAACCAGCGCCGCGATGCGCTGCTGGTTCGGTGGCAAGGTCATGAACGGCAAGACCAAGCGTTGTGCCAATCGTGCCGCCCAGGCCTTGAGATTGGCCGCCGCCGCACTGCGAACCAGCCAATCGGCACTGGGAGCGTACTTCAGACGCATATGCTCGCGCATGGACAAACCCAAGGCAATCACCGCGGCGGCCCACAAGCTCGCGCGTCTTATCTATACGATGCTCACCAAGGGTGTAGCATAACGGCAAAGGCTGCCACCAGAGGAGTACACCGATCAATGCCAGGACTACTACGAAGAACGCTACCGCGAACGGTTCTGTGGCAATTATCCCAGCGCGCCAAGAAGCTCGGCATGAAGCTCGTCGTGACAGAACAACCGCAACCCGCGTGAATAACCCATTCAATAGCAAATACTTAAGATGTGTTTCTTAAGGCGTTTTTGGGATTAATGATGACGGGCACCCAACGGCCGGTCAACTCGGTTACGAAAGTAGACCTTTGTCGCGGAGGATTTGATTAATTTCCTCGAGCCGAGCATTCGCATCTTGCAATTCCAATAGCCGCTGTTTGGCCGGCAGCGGCAACGGCAAAACTTCCGCGAGCCGATTGCCAACCCAGGCGCCATCGTCGAATTGAAAGGGCGCAAGGAAGTGTTGTTCGCCGACGCCCGCGATGATCGCCTTCAACACGTCGGCACAGGCGGCGAACTCAGCCGCGATGCTTTGCGGTTGGTCGTTGGGAATGGTTTCGACTTCGCCCACGAGCAATCCATCCGCTTGGTGGCGATGATTGAGGAGGCGAAAGCGTTCGCCGCCTTGGGCGATGATGTGCAAGATGCCGAGCTGCGGCATGTCCCAGTAAATAATTCGGGCGATGCAGCCGACCTCGAAGGGTGTGGCTAGCGCGCCGACTTCCGCCCCCTGCTTAATACCGCACACGCCGAATGGTGATTCGTCGCGCAGACAGACCTTTCCCATTTCCAGATAGCGCTGTTCGAACAATTTCAACGGCAGCAAAGCGCCGGGAAACAATATCGTGCCGAGCGGGAATAACGGTATGGTTTGTGCGCTCATAAAACTCTATTGTCCTGAAAGGTGCGCCGATACGGGGTGGGGGGCCGGCCTAGGGCCACCTCGGGCCATTGGCTCTTCAGGCATGCGCCTCAGAGCGCCGCACTGGGAGCGGGCCCTGGCCGCCATGCCTTTTCGGGCGAACCCAGTAGCCGCGCAGCGATCATGCCGTTGACCAATCCGAACACGACAGCGGCGATGGCTAGGACGGGAATCAAGTAAAGAATTCCCTTGTGCGGAATGAGCCACAAATACACGACGACAAGCTGTCCGGTGATGTGGGCAAGGGACGACATCAGGCTATGCGTCACCGGCCCGAACAGGTTACGCGGCAAACGCGATGTCAACATTAACATCAACAAGCTACAGGTCGCGCCGCTTAGGCTCAGGAAAAATGTCGGCGTGAGAAAGGCCCCGAAAAACAAACTACCGGCGACCACGCGCAATCCGGACACCCAGATCGCCGCGCGCAAGCCATCCTGATACAACACCAGCAACACGACGATGTTGGCGAGCCCGGGTTTGACGCCGGGTATGGGCGATGGGAAGACCGACTCCGCCATCGATAGCGCGATCGCTAGCGCCGCCATCCAGGCGATGCGATGATCCTCCGCCGTGGCGCGCTCAGTAGTTGATGGAATCGACATGGTGTTTCGTACCGGCGATTTCGATGCTCACTTGGTTGGGCAAGCACAGGGCAATGTCACCGGCATCTTTAAGCCAGCCTTGGCGCACGCAATATTGCTTAGGACTCGGGTCGCTGGCGATGCGGGCGCGCTGGCCATTCACTTCAACCGTCGTTTCGCCGAGTGGGCCGGCGATGGTGACGGATCGGTTGCGCTGCAGGCTGAGTTCGGAAACCACGACGCCTTTGCTGCGCACGATCACGGAACTTCCCGCGCCGCGCTGCCATAGGTTCGCGCACAGCCAACCGACGCCAAGCACGACCGCCAATAGCGTCATCCAATCGCCGGGCTTAAAGAGCCGGAGCGTCGTCACGATACAGTCCGCGGTGACGTACCTGGACTTGCTGCGTCTTGGCGAACCGCGCCGCCAGTTGTTCGCAAAAATAGACCGAGCGATGTTGCCCGCCGGTGCAGCCGATGGCAATGGTGAGGGAACGACGATTGTCGCGCACGAAATCCGGCAGCCAGCGGACCAGGAATTGCTCGATATCGCCAAGCTTGCTCTGCACTTCAGGCAGCGATTCCATGAACGCAATCACGGCGGCATCTTTTCCCGTAAGTGGACGCAATGTGGGATCGTAAAAGGGATTCGGCAAGGCCCTCACATCGAACACAAAATCGGCATCACGCGGGATGCCATTCTTGAAGCCGAACGACTGGAAGAATAGCGTCAGCTTGGTCTGGTCGAGGTCGATGAGTTCCCGCACCCATGCCCGCAAGGCATTCGGGCCGAGATCGCTGGTGTCCATGTGATGGGCATGCTCGGCGATGCCGGAAAGAATGTTCCGTTCCCAGGAAATGCATTCGTTGATCGTGCGTTTGTCGTCGGCCAGGGGATGGGGGCGGCGCGCTTCGGCAAAACGTTTGACGATGGTCTCGATATTCGCTTCGAGAAATAGAACACGGGGATCGATGCGCTGCGATTTCAGTTGTTCGATCACCTTGGGCAACTCATCGATGTCCGAGCCGCTGCGCACGTCGATGCTCAACGCCACCTTATCGTGGCCCATCTTGCGCAGAAACGCGATGACATCCAGCACGAACTGCACGGGCAGGTTGTCGATACAGTAATAGCTTACATCTTCGAGCAATTTGATCACCACGCTTTTGCCCGAGCCCGCCAATCCGGTGACGAAAATGACGCGCATGGACTATTCTTCTTCCGGTTCCGTGGGGCTGTTTTGTTCCGCCATCTCGCGCTCGTGCCGCTCAATGAACTCGCGGGTGGAATCGATGCCGCGCTGCTGAAGAATGTAGTTACGGGTCGCCGCCTCGACCAGCACCGCCAAGTTGCGGCCCACGGCTACCGGTAGCACGACTTTGGGGTAGTTAATACCCATGATGTCCTGGGTCGTCGCATTCATCGGCAAACGCTCAAGCGACGCCAGATCGCCACCGGCGGGTTTCTCCAAATGTACGATGAGCTTGAGATTTTTTTTAGCGCGCACCACGGTCTCGCCGAAAATCGAGCGGATGTTCAACACGCCGAGTCCGCGCACTTCGAGAAAATCTTTCAGCAGTGGCGGACAACGTCCCTGCAAGGTTTCCGGTGCGATGAGAAAAAACTCGACCACGTCGTCGGCAACGAGCCCATGACCGCGGCTGATCAGTTCCAACGCCAACTCGCTCTTACCCACGGCGGAATCGCCGGTAATCAACACGCCAACCTCGAGCACCGCCATGAACACGCCGTGCATGGTGATTTTCTCGGCCAATGCCTGACTCAAATAGTAACGGAGAAGATTGATTAATTGCGGCGTGGGTTCGGGCGAAGAAAACAGCGGCACTTGGTTCTCATTTGCCGCATCGATCAGTGGCTGCGGCGGCGGAATACCGTTGCCGACGATGACAGCGCATAGATTCCCGCCGAATAGCTTGCGTATTGCCGTAGTCAAATCTTGTGGATTGAGTCCCTGCAGGTATCCGTACTCGGCGTCACCGATAATTTGAAAACGCTGCGGGTGGACCAGATTCAGGTGGGCGATGATGCCGACGTTTGGATTATGCAGGCTGCCGACCGGTGCGCTGCGCTGCCCACCCTGGGCGCCCGCGATCCAGTCGAGGTCTAGCTTGTCGCGGTTGTCGCTATAAAGCTGCAGTACGCTGACGCGGGGCATGGGCAGGCCATTCAGTCAAGATGCGATGGGCTTCAGCGGGGCCATGACAACTCACGAGTGCTTCCCGCACGGATTTGTCACTGAAAATTTGTGCCAATTCGCTGAGAATTTGCAGATGTTGTTCCGTCGCGTGCTCGGGAACCAGTACCACGAATATCAAGTTCACGGGCTGTCCATCCGGCGCCTCGAAGGGGATGGGGTTGAGGGTCCGGACAAACGCCGCCGTTGCCTCGCGCAACCCCTTGAGGCGGCCATGGGGAATCGCCACACCATAGCCCAGCCCAGTGGAACCAAACCGTTCGCGGCTGAACAGGCTATCGAAGACAACCGTGTGGGATATTTGTTGCGCGTTCTCAAAAATCAGCCCGATCTGTTCGAACACGCGCTTTTTGCTCGCGACGTCAAGATCGAGCACGACACAGGTTGGGCGCAAAAGTTTAGCCACTAGATTCATTGCAGCTTTGATGAGTTGTGCGTATTTCCGGGGAGCGGTTCGAGAATGCAGACAGCCGGCTTAAGTTACGCCGGCTGTTGCCTGTCGCGACTTTTAGCTTACGTCGTCGGGCTGGTATTTCATTGCATCGTCGTGACGGGGCTTAACGAGTTTCTCTTTATGTTTGATGATCTGACGGTCCAGCTTGTCCGCAAACAAATCGATGGCGGCGTAGAGATTCTCATCTTCCGCCTCGACAAACAGCTCCTTGCCGCGCACGTGAATATTCGCTTCGATTTTTTGCTGTAGTTTTTCGACGGACAACACCACGCTGACGTCCAGGAGGTCGTCGAAATGCCGGCCCACTCTTTCTAACTTGGTGGTGACGTATTCGCGTATGGCGGGGGTGATATGGAGGTGATGCCCTGTTAAGGTCAGATTCATAACGGTCTCCTTTTTTTACGATCTGGATTCGATTCTGGGTACTTTACGTTCAGATTCGTTTCCGCGTCGTATTGGGATCTAAACACCGGCTTACAGCGATTTCCGCTGATTGGCCGACGATATTTGTAGCAAATCGCGATATTTTGCGACCGTACGACGTGCAACAACTATACCTTGCTGACTCAAAATATCGGCGATGCGGCTATCCGATAGGGGTTTCTTGGTATTCTCGGCGCCTACCAATTGCTTGATCAACGCACGAATGGCGGTGCTGGATGCGGAACCGCCCGTCTCGGTGGAGACATGGCTACCGAAGAAATACTTAAGTTCATAAATGCCGCGTGGCGTAAACATAAACTTCTGGGTCGTCACCCGCGATACGGTCGACTCGTGCACACCGACGGCGTCGGCAATCTCGCGCAGAATCAAGGGACGCATCGCCACTTCTCCATGATCGAAAAAATGCTTCTGCCGATCGAGGATCGCCTGGGACACTTTCAATATGGTCTCAAAACGCTGTTGTACGTTCTTGATTAGCCAGCGAGCTTCTTGCAGTTGGCTCGCCAATTGGGTTCCTGAGGCGTCGCGAGAGCGACTCAAGATATCGGCATACATCTTGTTGATGCGCAGCTTGGGGATCGCATTATTATTGAGCACCGCCACCCATTTGCCGCGTTCCTTGCGCACCACTACATCTGGCACGACATAGCGGGTTTCGATCTGGGTAAACTCTAAACCCGGCCTGGGATTGAGACCGATGATCAAATGCTGCGCGCCTTTGAGGGTTTCCTCGTCCAGATTCAACAGTTTTTTAAGGCGTGTAAAGTCCCGCGAGCCCAACAGCGCCAAATGGTCGGCGGCCAGACGTAGCGACTCGCTGCGAAACGGGGTGCCGGGCGGCAACGCACGCAACTGCAAAAGCAAGCACTCGCTCAGCGAACGCGCACCCACGCCGATGGGATCGAGATGCTGCAAATGCTGAAGCGCGATTTGCAGATCCGCAAGTTCCAATTCCAGCTCGGGCGGCAAAGATTCGAGAATTTCTTCAAGGGATTGCGTCAGATAACCATCTTCGCTGAGGTTGCCGATCAACACCTCGACGACATGCTTATCGCGATCCGACAAATGGTTGAGGTTGATCTGGTGCAGTAAATGCTGCTGCAGGTTTTCGCTGATCGCTTGAATGTCCGACGCACCCATGTCATCGTCGTCATCGCGTTTCGCCCCTTGGCCTGCGCCATCCGAACCCCAGTCACTGGCGTCGTCCCAATCGGTCGATTCCGCCTGAGCCGCCTCACCGAATTCCCTGTCCTCCGCCGCGGCGTCGCCATTCTGAACCGGCGCTTCCGGGATTGGACCTGAAAGCGGGACGACGAGCGGCGGCTCATGGGAAGCTTCAATTCGCTCGAGCAACGGATTCTCAATCAAAAAATTCTCGATCTCCTGGTTGAGGTCCATCGTCGAAAGCTGTAGCAGTCGAATCGATTGCTGCAGTTGCGGCGTAAGTGTTAGGTGCTGTGAAAGCTTGAGTTGTAGGCTATGCTTCATGTGCGGGGCAGGGACAACTTATTCTCCAGCCGAGCTGTCATTAGAGGCGGAAATGCTCGCCTAGGTACACTCGACGGACATT
>JAYTGZ010000133.1:0-3556 GCA_043733025.1 Pseudomonadota bacterium
CGCCGTCGAGAGGATGGCGATCCAGCAAAAGAGGACATTCGGCCATGAATAGTAAAACTATGCAGGGGAAAAACGATGTCCACTTTAACGTGGGCAGGATCAAAAATTCAGCCGAGAAACATCGAGCGGAAATTGTCGCAGACCTGCGCAGTGACGAACGCCTGCGAATTTACTGGCGGAACACGTTAGCGCTATTGTCCGACATTCTTAAGGAAAGCGAATGACCGACGATACCATCGTAATCGGCACGCCGGATCTACCAAAGATTGAGGTGATGTATGCCTTCATCTCCTCGGAGTCCAGCGGCGAAGGAGTCTGCGCGGTTCACACGCCGAATGGCTCGTTGCCCGTGGTAGGCGCCGATATGGAGCGTATGGACAGCATGCGCGAAGAATTGGAAACGATCAAGCCGTGATTGAGCGCGCTCTTTGCAAGGGCGCCGGACTGGACTATCATTAAGTTATCAAAAGCGCATCACGCGCAACCGGCGCCTCGCGGCAATCAGGGGCGGAGAAATTGCAGTGAGCACCATGATCAGCGAAGTCTACGAAGCCTTTAAGCAAGCCAATGTCACCGACGATAAAGCGCGCGCAGCCGCCGAGGCGGTCGCCAAGATCGACCAGCGCTACATCATTGCCGACAACAAGATCGATCGCTTGGAAGCAACGATGCAACGCGAACTTGGTTACATTCGCGGCGATCTGGGTGAGTTGAAGGGCGAAATGAAGGCTATCAAGTGGTTAACCGGCGGTGTCATATTCGCCATCGTGGCGCAGATCCTCATCAACCTGTTGCACGTCGCCAAATGAACGACACCGAAGTCCTCGAATTCCTAAAAGCGATGCAGATGCAATTGAACGGCAGACTCGACAGCGTGGATTCACGCCTCGCCAAGTTGGAGACCCGCTTGGGTAGCTTGGAGATCGATTTCCGCGGACTAACTCAGATCGTGGTCGGCGCGGTCGGAACGCTCAACGTACTCGCTGATCGCTTAAGCGAGTTGGAAAAAAGCGTAGGCGCATGAGCGACAAACCAATCGATTCGACCGCCAAGATCCTGCGCAAGATACAGTCGGAGCTGTCCGCGTTTCGCCGCGACATGAGCGACTTTCGCCACGAGGTGAACGCGCGCTTTGACGCGATCGAGGAGCATCTAGCGGGAACGGCTGCGATCGCCATAGAAGCACGCGGTGTCGCCGAACGTCTGAAAGAGCGCAGGAAGCGCCTGGAAGATCGCCAATGAGCGCAAACCGCGCCCGCCTGACGGTACGCCTGGGCCCCGCTTGGCGGCTCTACACGCACGCGTTGCCGAACTGGGACATTTTAGGCACCGTCGAGCGTGGTGAGGGCGATGTAGGCGCGCTGGCGCGCTCTGCGGCTGGGATTTACTGCCAGGTCAATGCGGGTGTCTGCCGTTCGCTGGATCAACGCAAAGTGATGGCGGCAATCAGCGCAAGCGAAACGGAACGGCTCGATTACGCTTAACCGATCCCGCAGTACCATAGTAACCTAGTATTAAAACTCATAAATAACGATACATACATTATACTGTTGCATTTCCATCTTGAGACCGGGAGTTGGCCATGCGACAGACCGAATTGCATCTCACCGATGAGGATCGAGAGTTGATTGAGTCCTACCGAACGAAAGGTCTGCACCAAGCGCGGGAAGTCAATCGCGCGCACATTCTTTCTGCGCTTGATCGCGACGTGCCGGAGGCCCAGATCATGGCGGTTCTCGGCGTCGGGCGGATGGTGGTGTGGCGCACGCGCGCGGCATATCGGGAGGGCGGCGCGGAATACGCACTGCACGATGTCGCGCGGCCCGGCAAGCCTCGGCAGTATGACACCGACGTCCAAGCGCAAGTATCCGCCCTGGCGTGCTCGAAGCCGCCAGCGGGCGCCAAGCGTTGGACGATTGCATTACTGGGGCAGGCCGCGCAAGCACAGGCGGGCATCGGTCCCGTCAGCCGCGAAACCGTGCGCCGGTTGCTAATGGCCCTAGGCCAGCCACAAAAAACTGCATCAAGCCGTGGCGCAGGCTGATGTGGTGCATCGGCAAACTGACAGCAGAATATCGGCTACGGATGTACGATCTGCTCGACCTGTATGCGCTGAGGTTTCGGCCGGACGAGCCGGTTGTGTGCCTGGATGAGAAGAGCAAGCAATTGCTCAAGGATTCCCGCGCGCCTTTGCCGATGCGCCCAGGCATGGTCGTGCGCCAGGATTACGAATACCAGCGCGTTGGCACGTGTAATGTGTTCGTTGCGGTGGAGCCCAAAGGTGGGCGGCGCACGGTCTTGGTCACCGACCGCCGCACCAAGATCGACTTCGTGGCTTTCGTCCAATATCTGCTCGAAGAGGTCTATGCCAACGCGCGACGCGTGCACCTGGTTTTGGATAACCTCAATGGCCCTAGGCCACCCCGTACCCACTTTCGCAAGTGCTTCGAGGACGTGCTCGGCGTCAAGGCGGCGCATGCGCTTTTGCGTCGCGTCGTCTTTCACTACACACCCAAGCATGCCAGTTGGCTCAATATGGCTGAAATCGAAATCGGCGTCCTGGATCGCCAATGCTTGGATCGGCGTCTGCCGGATCGAGACACGCTCGTGACGGAGGTCGACGCCTGGCAACGGCGCCGCAATGCCGACAAGAAGGGGATCGTGTGGTCCTTCACCCGACAAGACGCGGATAACAAAATGGCTCGACATTATGTATCGTAATTATTGTGTCTAGATACTAGTTGTCGTGTTTTCGCCTATTTGAGCCTGGGAGAATGTTCCGTCAAACTCAAAAATGTCACCTGCTTTAAGTCGTTGTCCCATGCCGAGCGAGTTTCCACGCGCCGCGCGCGCTCGTCAAGATGAAATCTCCGGCGGCAAATTTAACAGTAGTTTGCAATTGGCTGTTTGCGCGGCTAAAATCTGGCGCTATAGTTTGAGTATTGAAGTCCGACGCCATCCGGTTGATGGCCCCTAAATGGAGACACAAATGACCGACACAGAAAACCTGGTACTTGAACAGTTGCGTGTGATTCGCAGCGAAGCTTTGACGGTACGCAATGAATTGCGTCAAGACATCAAACTGCTCCACGAACGCATGAGCGTGTTCGGGAAGCATATGTCGGCGTTGGTTTCGGCGTCTACGTATCATGAGGAGCGCTACGCCACGCTGGAAAGAAGACTGGATCGTCTCGAAGCGCGTTTAGAAATCGCCAACGGCTAAAAAGGAAACCGCGATGAAAAACATTCTCGTGTTCACAGCTTTGCTCGCGGTCTCAACCGCCGCCAGCGCCGACATGTTCAAGTGCAAGGACGGCGACGGCAAGATCGCCTACCAAGAAAGTCCCTGCGCTGGCGCGACCGTTGCAAAACTCAAGCGCGACATCAGCGTCGGTGACCCGGCGGTGGTGGCTAAACGCCAGGCGGAATCCGCACAGTTCAGCGAACGTTACGTTAAGCGCCTGAACGCGGAAGCCGAAGCCTCGGAGAAACGGCAACAGATCGCGATGGAATCTCGCAAGGCGGCAGCGCTTGAGGATCAGGCCGAGGCCATGCG
>JAYTGZ010000134.1:0-3035 GCA_043733025.1 Pseudomonadota bacterium
GCGAATTATAGAGCATTTTGCTCCGTTGAAAAAGACCCCCGTTTCTTACGCCTTACAACGCGTTGACCGCGAGTTGTAACTCATTACGTGCATTCGCACTCGAGGCAAGCACCGCGGCGCGATTCAGTGTAACCACTTCGCCTATGATGATGATGCTGGGACTCGCGATTTGATTCGCCGCCACTTCCTCGACGACCGTTTCTAGCGTACAAATCAATGCGCGTTGGCTCGGTAGCGTCGCATTCTGGATCACGGCGATAGGCATGGTCGCGCGGGTACCGCACGCGCCTAGCTGCGCCACGATGTCCGGCAAGTTGGAGATTCCCATGTAGATGACGAGCGTTAGGCCCGCCGCCAGTAACGGTTGCAATGGCAACGACCCGCCGGTTTTGGTATGACCCGTGATGAAAGCGACGCCGTGGCAAAGATCGCGATGAGTAAGTGGAATGCCGACGGCTGTCGGTGCGGCGATGCCGGCAGTGATGCCGTTTAGCACTTCGTACTCAATGCCCGACGCCGTCAACATGGCAAGCTCCTCACCGCCGCGGCCAAACATAAACGGATCGCCGCCTTTTAGCCTGACTACCGCATTGCCGGCGATCGCCTCCGATACCATCAGCCGCTCGATGAAACCCTGCGGGGTCGACTTGCAGCCGCCGCGCTTACCGACATGCACAATGCGCGCGTTGCGGCGCGTATGTTCCAGCACCAAAGGATTAACCAGATCGTCGACCAAAATAACGTCCGCGTTGGCGATCGCGCGCACGGCCTTAAGCGTCAACAATTCGGGATCTCCAGGACCGGCGCCGACGAGGGACACTTTGCCCTTACGCGAAGTGCTCACGCGGCCGCCAATGATTCTGCTTGGATGATTCGGCGCAACTCCGGTAAACAGGAACCGCATTCGGTTCCGCACTTTAGCGCGCCCTGTAATGCAACTAATGTGTGGGCGCTTTGCATGGGGGTGGATTTCAGTTGCGCCATGATTTCCGATTCGGAGGTATTCAAACAATTGCAAATCACACGACCGCGCGGCGTAAAATCTTGCGGTGGCTTCGCGCTCGGCGCGAGCAGCATCCGCGTCAGGTGCGAAACCGATGCACCTTGTGCGAGCCAATCCTGCAACCAGTCTTTCGCCGCTGCGTCGCCGGACAAACGCACGGCGGCGAGCTTGCCATCCTTGATGCGTATTTTGCGGCCGATATCGCGGCGCTTGTCTTCGTAGTGCAACACATCGCCGGCATCGTTCAATCCCAGGATGTGATCGATCTGGGCAACGAAGCTCGCCGATAACGGCACGCTCGCCGCAGCACGCAAGATCACATTCTCTTGGCTGTGACCGAATAACCCGACCGATGCATACTCGAACGCGCTGAGGTGCGTGCGCAATTTCGCCAACCGCGCGAGCGCCGTGGCCGCCCCGTCCGGTTCGCCGATTGCCATCGCCACGAAATGCCATGGCAGATCCATCTTTTCCACTTGCACTGCCGCGTGCTTCAACTCCGGCTGTTTCGAATAGGGATCGAACGCCGGCAAGGTCAAGACGTTGATACCCAGGCCCGCCATGAAACGGCTGCCCCAATGCATCGGCAGGAAGACTTGGCCAGCGCGCAGTTCTTCAGTCCCGCTAACAGGGAGCACCACCTCACCGCGACGGGAACGCACCCGCACCAAGCTGCCCTCTTGCAAACCGCGCCTCGCCATATCCACCTTTGTCATGGAGAGCGCCGGCGCCGCGACATGCTCGAACAAACGTGCGACTTTGCCGGTGCGGCTCATGCCGTGCCATTGGTCGCGCATGCGGCCGGTGTTGAGGCGCAGCGGATATTGCGCATTGGCCTGCTCGGCAACCGCTTTGTACGTCGCGTCGAAGAACTTCGCTTTGCCCGATGGCGTAGGGAATTTTCCATCGGCGTAAAGGCGTGCCGCACCCTCGCTCGCGCCGCTTGGAAACGGCCATTGTTGCGGGCCGCGGGTTTCCAGCATGTCGTACGACAGGCCGGTAATGTCGAGATCGCGTCCGCGCGTCGACTCCCGATGTTCGTTGAAAATAGCCTCGACGGTTTGGTAAGGAAACAGCGTTGCCGATTCGGGCTGCAGAATCTTTTCCAACTGGCGCGCGAAATCCACGACGATGCGCCAATCGGCCCGTGCCTCGCCCGGCGCGGCAATCGCGGATTTGAAACGCGTGATACGCCGCTCGGAATTGGTCACGGTGCCTTCCTTCTCGCCCCAAGTGGCAGCGGGCAGGATGATGTCTGCATACGCGGCGGTCTCGGTATCGACGTAGGCCTCTTGTACGATTACGAGTTCGGCGTTGTCGAGCGCCTTGCGTATCTTCACCTGATCGGGCATGGATTGCGCCGGATTCGTACATGCGATCCACAGCATCTTGATCTCGCCGCTCGCCACGGCGTCGAACAGTTCCACCGCCGTCTTCCCCGGCTTGCTCGGCACGTCCGGTATACCCCACAGGGCAGCGACTTCCGCACGGTGCCCGGCGTTCGCCATGTCGCGATGGGCCGACAACAAATTTGCCATGCCACCCACTTCCCGGCCGCCCATTGCGTTGGGCTGACCCGTTAGCGAGAACGGCGCGGAACCGGGTTTGCCGATTTTCCCTGTGGCGAGATGCAGGTTAATCAGCGCCGCGTTCTTCTCCGTGCCATGGCTCGATTGATTCAGTCCCTGGCAATAGAGCGACAACACCGCAGGCAATTCGCCAAACCATTTCGCCGCCATTACGAGATCGGCCTGCGCAATGCCGCAGGTCTCGGCGACCAGCTTCGGATGATAGTCGCGCACGGTTTGCTTCAGCGCGTCGAATCCTTCGGTGTGGGCGGCGATGTAACTTTGGTCGACCTGCCCGTCCCACAGCAACAGATGCAAGATTCCGTTGAACAGCGCCACGTCCGTCCCTGGCAAAATCGGCAGATGCAGATCCGCGAACGCGGCCGTATCGGTGCGGCGCGGATCGACGACGATGATTTTGAGTTCGGGACGTTTTGCTTTCGCGGCCTCAATGCGGCGAAACA
>JAYTGZ010000135.1:0-2273 GCA_043733025.1 Pseudomonadota bacterium
CAGGGCACTATCGATTGGTGTAATCCGACAGCAGCGCGCCATTTCGGGCTCGCCCTGGAACAGGACCGCGGGACGGCTATTTCCTACCTGGTGCGCCAGCCGGACTTCGCCGCCTACCTCAGTTCGCAAAATTATACCGAACCACTGGTCATGCGCGGGACGCGCAGCCAGGACATGGTGCTCGCCATACAGTTGGTCCCCTACGGCAACGAGCAGAAGCTCATCATGAGCCGCGACATCACCCAGTGGGACAAGGCCGAGAACGCCCGCCGCGATTTTGTCGCCAATGTCTCCCACGAAATGCGTACGCCAATCACGGTACTGAGCGGCTTCCTAGAGACGCTTTCGGATATGAAGAAAATAGATTCCAGCCTGTTACGCCGATCGATCGATCTTATGCGTAGTGAAACAGCCCGCATGCAACACTTGGTGGAAGACTTGCTGACGCTATCACAACTGGAAAACGGCCCGCCTTTAGTGGATTCGAGTACGGTAAACGTTGTGGACTTGATTCATGACTTGGAGCAGGAAGCCAAGCGATTGTCACTCGGTAAACATCAAATCAGCGGAGAGATACGCATTCATACGCAGTTGCGTGGCAGCCTACACGAACTGCGCAGCGCGTTTAGCAACCTGGTCAGTAACGCCGTGCGCTACACGCCGGCCGGCGGCAAAATCGTGCTGACATGGGCGAACGAGGGCATCTTGCCGGCATTCGCCGTGACAGATACGGGGCGGGGCATCGCGGCCGAGCACATTCCCCGGCTGACGGAACGTTTCTATCGCGTCGATCGCAGCCGTTCGCGGGAAAGCGGCGGCACGGGTCTCGGCCTCGCGATCGTCAAACACATACTTAACCGTCATCAAGCCCAACTCGACATCACCAGCGAACTTGACAAAGGTAGCCGCTTCGCTGCCATCTTCCCTGCCGAGCGTGCCGTTGCGGCCGAACCTGCCCACCTATCCGCTTAATCTTCAATCCGGCAACCAACGCCGCGGCAACACCCTGTTAAAATAGCGTTAACAGTAACTCTAAACCTAGAAACCGCAGTTGAACAATTCCTCTCCCGCGATGTGCTCAATGGACATTGACGTGACCCGCCCTAAAGTATTCATCTGATGGGTGAAACACTCTACGCATCCGAGTGTGCGATGGTCACTTCCAGCGGTTTGTTGAAAAACGTAGCGAGGATGCCCATATGCTAGGCGCACGACGGGCAGGAACCGCAATGCACCCAAGGGTACATGAGGATTCCGAGCACCGCGCAACGACGTGGCCCTGGCCGTAGGCCAGCCCCCACATGGGAACCGCAGTAGTTTTTCAACAAACCCCTAGGTTAAATTCCCTATGATTGGTATCTTGGTCGTTGCCCACAAACCGGTGGCGAGCAGCTTTGGCGTCGCCGTTCGCCATGTGCTGGGGAGCACGCCGCCGCAGTTGACGTGGTTGGACGTGGATAGCGATGACGACCCAGGCGCGGTGTTGCAGCGCGCGCGCGCGTTGATAGCGGAACTTGATACCGGTAGCGGCGTACTGGTTTGCTGCGATCTCTGCGGCGCGACGCCGAGCAACGTCGCGACGCAGTTGAGTCAGCCGGGTAAGGTCCATGTGTTAAGCGGGCTTAATTTACCGATGTTGCTGCGGGCAGTTAACTATCGCAACGCTTCCTTGGAGGAATCGACCCAGAAGGCCTTCGCCGGCGGCACCGGCGGCGTGATGAGAATGGAACGAGATGATGCTGCAAAATAAGATCGAAATAATTAACAAGCTTGGTCTGCACGCTCGCGCCTCCGCAAAGTTGACGCACCTCGCCGGACAATTCAAGAGTGAGGTTTGGTTGACGCGACAAGGACGCCGGGTCAATGCCAAAAGCATTATGGGGGTGATGATGCTCGCGGCGGCCAAGGGAACCCAAGTTGAGATCGAGACCAACGGCGCCGACGAAGAAGTGGCGATGCAGGAATTGACGCGAATGATCCAAGACAAATTCGGAGAAGGCGAGTGAGCCGAACACACCAGCGGGGTGAGCAAGTGTTTGGCTTCCAACTATGCGCTCGCGCCGGGAAAACCATCTGCGCGCATCTCTCCTCCCCCCCCACGCCGCCCGCCTGCCAAAAATGAGTTTCACCCTACACGGCGTAGGTGTTTCAGGCGGTATCGCAATTGGCCGCGCCCATCTGCTTGCCCACAGCATTGAGGAGGTGAGCCACTACGCCATCGCCGAAAGCGACATAGCTCAAGAGATTCTGCGCTTTGATGCGGCCGTGGCAAC
>JAYTGZ010000136.1:0-2115 GCA_043733025.1 Pseudomonadota bacterium
CCGATCAGGTCGATGGCGCTGTTGGCGATGTTCATGACGTTCTCCTCAAAATCGTTTAATTGCTATGGTAGAGGCTTGGGCGGGTGCAAAGCAAGTGCTAGTCTCTTCCAATTTGGTATGAGTTCGAACGGAGGCTCGTGTTTCCAACAGGGTATGAATCTGAAGCATGAGTTTTGGGTCGCTCATTCCGCCGTCAGTGGGTTTGGAGAATTGAATGCTGGCGGCGTAACGTTATTCGCACTCATTGGGTGACAGATAGCCAATGCCGGAATTCGAGCCGACAAATTCGCCGACCACCGCGCCCACCACCGCCAGAAACAGGTCGTCCTTGTTGCCGAAGTAGTAGTAGATTAACCGCTGGTTGGAGCCCGAGCGCAGGGCGATCTGGTCGATGCGGGCACCGCCTAATCCATGGGCCGAGAACTCCGCTGTGGCTGCGTCGAGTATGGCCTGGCGCAACAGACCTTAACGTCTGAAGTTCGTTCGAGCGCAGGTTCCCATGGCCGTTACCTCTTCGTCGACAGGTAAGCGTCCTGTCACACCGGCGCATCTTTTAAGGGCTGGGTTCAGCCGATTCCCACTGAAGCGGCGCCATCTCGCAGCGTATCCCTTCCAGCGCAGTCGGTCTCGGCCGCTGTCCTCGCCATCGGCAAGTAACTTTTCGATAAACCCCTGCTCACTTTGATATGATTGGCCAACCTTAGCCAGTTTACGTTGGCGATGGTCCGCGAAGGCAATATTATTGGCTCGCGGGACTTTCACCCGCACCGTGAGCCTGCAATGGAGGTCGTCATGCAAGTCAATATGCTGGACGCCAAAAGCAAACTTTCCAATCTCGTCGCCGCCGTGGAGAAGGGGGAAGAAGTCATCCTCGCGCGCGACGGCGTGCCGGTTGCCAAGATCGTGAAGTATGACAAGCCCAAGGTGAAACCGCCCGGCGTGTGGAGTGGTCTAGCGCCTATTTCTCCGGACTGGAATTCGGCCGCAACCAATGCCGAAATCGAAGTCCTCTTCTATGGCGATGCCAGGACGAGGGACGCGGCACCGCGCAACCGCACAGCAGGCAAACGTGCCGCCGGCAAGCCGACTACGAAACGATAGCCATTCCCTTCCATGCGCCTCTTACTCGACACCTGCATTGTCTACGACTGGCTAATGGGCGAAATCAGAGACTCCAAGGCCGAGGCGCTGATCCAAGCGGAAGACGCATACGTAAGTCCCATCACCGTTTGGGAAATGGCGATCAAGCACCGTATCGGCAAGCTGATTCTCCCTACCACGGCGGTAGAGAGTGCCATCACCGAACAGGGTTTCGCTTGGCTTGCGGTGCAGCCTTCCCATGCCCAGGCCCTGTTTGCCCGACCTCCACTGCATCGCGATCCTTTCGATCTGCTGTTGATCGCACAAGCCAAGGCGGAAGGCATGCAAATCGTCACCTATGACTTGATCTTCGCCGACTATCTGCCCGATACGATCATCCCCGGCAAATAAGAATCGTCTAGATGCCCTCAAAGCTTCACGCAGTTCATCCAACGCCCTCGGAAACTCGTATCGTGCGAAGTTTCATCGAAAGTCAGTTTGCCTTCACGGAGCATCGATCATGAACCGTGCCGATTCAAATTTCCGCCGCGTGTCCGGCCTTCACTTCGGTTTGAGCACTACCCCAATCACTTCGCCCCTGCGCGCGGCCCACAGCCAGATAGGCGCAGTCGCGATCCTTCTGGCGGCTCTCGCGTCGCTGCCGGCACACGCCGACAAACGCTACGGGCCCGGCGTCACGGACACCGAGATCAAGATCGGCCAGACGATGCCCTACAGCGGGCCGCTTTCGGCCTTCGGCACGATCGGGCGAGCCGAGGCCGCTTATTTCGACATGATCAACCGCAAAGGCGGAGTGAACGGCCGCAAGATCCGCTTGATCTCGCGGGATGACGGCTATAGCCCGCCGCGCACCATAGAACAAACGCGCAGGCTAGTGGAGTCGGACCAGGTGCTGCTGCTGTTCAGTTCCTTCGGAACGCCCACCAACACGGCGGCGATGAAATACCTCAAGACCAGGCGCGTGCCGCAGTTGTTCATCGCCGCCACCGGTCTGAAGTGGGGCGACCCGGCAAC
>JAYTGZ010000137.1:0-4356 GCA_043733025.1 Pseudomonadota bacterium
CGTTCTATTGCCCAAGAAAGCGGCGAAATATGAACCGCTCAGCCTCTTTTGCAGCCGATTTCCTTTAAGTCCGACAGGCTCCTAGGCTAGCCACTGGCCTTGGGCCATTGCCTGTCCCGGCAATCACCACAACAATGAGCGCGCTCGCGTAGGCGCGAGTTCGTATATCGATCGCGCGGCGCGCGGACGCGGGCTGTCGAAAGGCCTGCCGCACGCCAAGAGCGGCGTACTAAGCGCTCACTTCTACTCCGCTATCGCGTTCATCGCACGGAGCAATATCCACTCCTACTCATGCCCAGGTGCGTAAGAACAATATGGCCGTGATCGACGAATTCGAGTTCGATGGCCGCTTATTTTGGACGGTGACGTTTCGCTTACATGATCGTGTCCAGTAGCTCACGATGTTGCGTCACGCGAGAAATCTACTTATCATCCCCTTCCATGTCGCACGCAACTATCATCATCACCTGAGCTGCATATGGCCGAAAATCTCCTAATCGTCGAATCGCCTTCGAAAGCCAAGACACTCAAAAAATATCTCGGCAATAGCTTCGACATTCTCGCCTCCTATGGGCATGTGCGCGACCTAGTGCCGAAAACCGGCGCGGTGGATCCGGACAATGGTTTCGCCATGAAGTACCAATTAGTCGAGCGTAACGAGAAACATGTGAAAGCGTTGGCCGACGCGGTGAAGAAAGCCGATCGCATTTATCTCGCAACCGACCCGGATCGCGAAGGCGAAGCGATCGCCTGGCACATTGCGGAAATTCTGAAAGCCAAAAAGCTGCTCAAGAATAAGGAACTGCATCGTGTTGCGTTTTACGAAATCACGCAATCGGCGGTGAAAGAGGCGGTGGACAATCCGCGCGAAATCGCCATGCCCTTGGTGAACGCGCAGCAAGCGCGCCGCGCGCTGGATTATTTGGTTGGCTTCAATCTGTCGCCGCTATTGTGGAAGAAGATACGGCGTGGACTTTCGGCAGGGCGCGTGCAAAGCCCGGCGCTGCGGTTGATTTGCGAACGCGAGGATGAGATTCTCGCCTTTAAGAGCGAAGAATATTGGAGTATCCACTTCGATAGCCACAAGGGCACGCAGAATTTCGTCGCGAAGTTGACCCAGTTCAAAGGCGAGAAGCTCACCCAGTTCAGCGTCACCAACGGCGCGCAACAGCACGACATCACGCAATTTCTGACGCAGCATGCCAAGGGCAAGGCGAGGGTCGTCAACCTCGAAAAAAAGCGCAAAACGCGATCCCCCGCGCCGCCCTTCACCACCTCGACGTTGCAACAAGAGGCGGTGCGCAAGCTCGGCTTCTCGACGGACCGCGCCATGAAAATCGCGCAGCAGTTGTACGAAGGCGTCAACATCGGCAGCGGACCGGTGGGTTTGATTTCCTATATGCGTACCGATTCCTTTGTGTTGTCGAACGAGGCGCTGAACGACATACGCGGCTACGTCACGAAAAATTTCGATGCGGATTATTTGCCGGGCCAACCGATTTTCTACAAGAACGCATCGAAGAACGCGCAAGAGGCCCACGAGGCCATACGCCCCACGTCCATCGCGCGCACGCCGCAAAGCTTGAAAGATTATCTGACACCCGAGCAATTTCGCCTGTATGAAATGATTTGGAAGCGCACGGTGGCTTGCCAAATGAGTCCAGCGAAATTCGATACCGTCGCCGTGGATCTTGCCGTGGGCGGCGATCAGAATTTGTTCCGCGCCACGGGTCAGACCATGGTCTTCCCGGGTTTCATCGCGGTGTATTTGGAGGACGAGGACGACCGCGAAGCGGAAGGCGAAAGCAAGTTGCCGGTGCTGGAGATGGACGAAGTCGTGCCTATCGACAAGCTCTATGGCGATCAACATTTCACCCAGCCGCCGCCGCGCTACACGGAAGCGACCATCGTCAAAACCTTGGAAGAACACGGCATCGGCCGGCCGTCGACCTACGCGAGCATCATTTCCACGCTCATCGCCCGCGAGTACGTGATTTTAGACAAGAAACGTTTCTCGCCGACGGACGTTGGCAAGATCGTCAGCAAGTTTTTGACGGAACATTTCACGCGCTACGTCGATTACGACTTCACCGCCAAGCTTGAAGACAAGCTCGATGACATCTCCAACGGCAAACTGGAATGGGTGCCGGTGCTGGAAGAGTTTTGGGGCGAATTCAGTAAGAAGCTCGAAGAGAAGGGTAATGTCTCGCGCGCCGAAGTGACCCACGAAGCGCTCGACGAAGCCTGCCCGAAATGCGGCAAGGGTCTATCCATACGCCTCGGCAAGCGCGGCCGCTTCATCGGCTGCGGCGGCTATCCCGAGTGCGACTACACGCGCAACTTAGACGGCCCCGACGGCGAAGCCGCGCCCAGCGGCCCGGTCGAGGTTGGCGTCAACGACGCGGGCATCAAGGTGTTGTTGTTGAATGGCCCTTACGGCCCCTACGTGCAGCTCGGCGAAGCCAGTGAAGACGGCAAAAAACCCAGGCGTGCCTCGTTACCTAAAGGCATGCTCGCCGCGCAAATCACGATGGAAGTCGCCGGCAAGCTGTTGTCGCTGCCGCGCGAACTCGGCGCCCATCCCGACACCGGCAAGAAAGTCATCGTCAACAACGGCCGCTTCGGACCCTACATACAGCACGAAAAGGAATTCCGCTCCATTCCGAAGGCCGACGACATTTTCAGTATCGAGCTGGCCCGCGCGCTGGAGATCTTAGCGCAACCGAAATCCACCGGACGCGCTGGTGTGACGGCACTAAAAACCTTGGGTGCTCATCCCGACGATCAACAAAACGTCAGCGTCTTCGCGGGCCGCTATGGCCCTTACGTTAAGCACGGCAAGATTAACGCCACCATCCCACCGGAACTGACGCCAGAGACGATTACCTTGGAGCAGGCCATTAATTTGTTGGCAGCCAAAGCCGGGAAACCAGGTAAGCCGAAGCGGGCGGCCAAGGTGACGGCGAAGACTGCCAAGCGAACGACTGCGACGAAGTTGAAGAAGGCGGCATAATTCTCGCTGCACATTTCAAGCGTGACAATTGAAGGCCATTCAAGTTATTCGAATTAGCGTTTGCAGCGTCTGTGAACCCATGTCCATGGGCGTCTGGGGATGCCTCTTTTTGGAGCGTATTCGAAGGTGATGCACTATTTTAATGCGTTCTATTTTTGTTCCAGCATGTTAACGCTTTGTGGCAAAATGCCCGATTCGTTTTTGATTCACTGGCATGGTTCCTGCCGCTAGTGGCCGGTTGCACTTACTTATTGGAATTTTGGGGAGATGATGATGGTGGTTGCTGATGTAATGAAGATGATGAAGGACAACGAAGTGAAGTTCGTTGATTTCCGCTTTACCGACACGCGCGGCAAGGAACAGCATGTGTCTGTTCCGGCGAAAGCGTTTAATGAAGAAAAATTCACCGAGGGCCATGCCTTTGACGGCTCCTCGATCGCCGGTTGGAAAGGCATTCAAGCCTCCGATATGTTGCTGATGCCCGATCCCGATACCGCGGTGATGGACCCGTTCCGCGACGAGCCGACGCTCAATATTACTTGCGATGTCGTCGAGCCTACCGACGGAAAAGGCTATGACCGCGATCCGCGCTCCATCGCCAAGCGCGCTGAAGCGTATCTGAAATCCTCCGGTATCGGCGATACCGCTTACTTCGGGCCCGAGCCCGAGTTTTTCATCTTCGATTCAGTGACGTGGAATGTGGATATGTCCGGCTGCTTCGTCAAGATCAAGTCGGAGGAAGCGCCCTGGTCCAGCGGCGCCGACCTGGATGGCGGCAACATGGGTCATCGTCCGCCGGTTAAAGGGGGTTATTTCCCCGTGCCGCCGGTCGATTCCTTGCAAGACATTCGCTCCGCCATGTGTATCGCACTCGAACAAATGGGTGTCGAAGTGGAAGTGCATCACCATGAAGTCGCCGCGGCGGGACAGTGCGAAATCGGCACCAAGTTCGAAAGGCTGGTGAAGCGCGCCGACTGGTCGCAGATTCTGAAATATTGCGTGCACAACGTTGCTCATTCCTATGGCCACACGGCGACATTCATGCCCAAGCCCATCGTTGGCGACAACGGTTCCGGTATGCACGTACATCAATCCGTTTGGAAGGACGGCGCCAACCTCTTCGCGGGTAATGGCTACGCCGGCCTGTCGGAATTGGCGCTGTACTATATCGGCGGCGTCATCAAGCACGCCAAGGCGCTGAACGCAATCACCAACCCCGGCACCAATTCCTACAAACGTTTGGTGCCCGGCTTCGAAGCGCCGATCAACTTGGCTTACTCCGCCCGCAACCGTTCCGCGTCGATCCGCATTCCGTTCGTCCAGAGCGCCAAAGCGCGCCGCAT
>JAYTGZ010000138.1:0-10247 GCA_043733025.1 Pseudomonadota bacterium
GCCGGGTTCGAGTGGCGCGAGCCAGGCTGTTCCATGTGCTTGGGTATGAACGAGGACCAACTCTCGCCTGGAGAGCGTTGCGCGTCCACGTCGAATCGCAATTTCGAAGGCCGGCAAGGAACTGGCGGGCGGACCCATTTGGTTAGCCCTGTCATGGCCGCGGCAGCGGCGATCGCGGGACATTTCGTCGACGTTAGAAGCTTGTAGGGGTAGGCAATATGGATAAATTTAGCCTTTTTCAAGGAGTGGTCGCGCCGCTTGATCGCGCCAATATCGATACCGACGCCATCATCCCGAAGCAGTTTTTGAAGTCTATCAAACGCACGGGCTTCGGGCCGAATTTGTTCGACGCGTGGCGCTATTTGGATCGTGGTGAGCCCGGACGAGACAACAGTTCGCGGCCACTCAACAGCGAATTTGTGCTGAACCAGCCGCGCTATATAGGTGCACAGATCCTACTGACGCGAGAGAATTTCGGCTGTGGTTCCAGCCGCGAACATGCCCCCTGGGCGTTGATGGATTACGGCTTTCGCGCCGTCATAGCGCCGAGTTTTGCCGACATATTTTTCAACAACTGTTTCAAGAACGGCTTGTTGCCCGTCGCGCTAGGTGCGAGCGAAGTCGATCGCTTGTTCGGCGAAGTCGCGCCCAACGCGGGTTATCGCTTGACCATCGACCTCGACGCGCAAACGGTGGTCACGCCGTCCGGCACGGCCTACCCCTTCGAGATCGACACATTCCGCAAGTATTGCCTATTGAATGGGCTGGACGAGATCGGCTTGACCTTGAAGAACGCCGACAAAATTCGCGCTTACGAAGCGTTGCGCAAAGCGCGTGAGCCTTGGATTTTTGCTTAAGGACAGAATCAAATAATGAAAATAGCGATTTTGCCGGGTGACGGCATCGGCCACGAGATCATGGCGGAAGCACTGCGCGTGCTGGATGTGCTGCGTGCGGACGGTTTGAAATTCGAAACGGAACAAGCCTGCGTCGGTGGTGCGGCTTACGACGAAACCGGCTTGCCGTTGCCGGAAGCCACGTTGAAACTTGCCCAGCAAGCAGACGCGGTGTTGTTCGGCGCCGTCGGCGGTCCGCAATACGATACGTTGCCGCGCGACAAACGTCCCGAGCAGGCCATTCTCGGCCTGCGAAAAAACATGGGCCTATTCGCCAATCTGCGTCCGGCGTTGCTGTATCCGGAATTGGCGAACGCCTCAAGCTTGAAAGCTGAAGTGGTCGCGGGTTTGGATCTGATGATCATCCGCGAATTGACCGGCGACATTTATTTTGGCGAGCCGCGCGGCATACACAAGAACAAACAGGGCGAGCGCGTTGGCATTAACACAATGACCTATCGCGAATCGGAAATACGCCGCATCGCCCATGTTGGTTTTCAAACGGCAATGAAGCGCGACAAGCGTTTGTGTTCCGTCGACAAAATGAACGTGTTGGAGACGAGCCAGTTGTGGCGCGATGTGGTGATCGAGGTAGCGAAGGAATATCCGCAAGTCGAACTGAGTCACATTCTGGTCGACAACTGTGCCATGCAGTTGGTGCGTAATCCCAAGCAGTTCGATACTTTGGTGACGGGCAATTTGTTCGGCGATATTCTGTCCGATGAGGCGTCGATGCTGACGGGTTCCATCGGCATGTTGCCCTCGGCGTCGTTGGACGCGAACAATAAAGGGCTGTACGAGCCGATCCACGGCTCCGCGCCGGACATCGCCGGTAAAGGTGTGGCCAATCCGTTGGCAATGATTTTGTCGGCGGCGATGATGCTGCGCTACACCTTCGACAAGGCCGACGAAGCGAACCGCATCGACAACGCCGTGCGTAAAGTCTTGTCACGAGGCTATCGCACCGGCGATATTTTCGAGCCGGGTACGAAGCAGGTAGGGACGAAACAAATGGGCGATGCCGTTGTGACGGCTATGAGGGACGAGGTAGCCCTAGGCTAGCCACTGGCCTAGGGCCATGAGAGATAAAGTGGGCCGGCCTGGGAGCCAGTACTGATGCGGCTTCTGGCAGGCCATGTCAGGAGAACAAGCATTTATGTGCTCTCTAGGGTATTCACACTACACCTTTCACTTTTCACGCACTTAAGAGGTTAGGATGCAAAAAGTAGGTCTAGTCGGTTGGCGCGGCATGGTTGGTTCCGTGCTGTTGCAGCGCATGAATGAAGAGCGCGATTTCGACTACATCGAGCCAGTGTTTTTTTCCACCTCCAACGCCGGCGGCGCCGGGCCCAACGAGGCGCAAGGCGCGCCGTTGAAGGACGGCAACGATGTCGCTCAGTTAAAGCAGATGGACATCGTCATCACCTGCCAGGGCGGCGATTACACTAACGACGTTTTCCCCAAGTTGCGCGCCGCCGGTTGGCAAGGCTATTGGATCGACGCCGCATCGGCGCTGCGCATGGACAAGGACAGCGTCATCATCCTCGATCCCGTCAACCAGCACTTGATCAAGGATGCGCTGAAGTCCGGGGTGAAAAACTACATCGGCGGTAACTGCACGGTCAGCCTGCTGCTGATGGCGTTGTCTGGTCTGTTTCAGCGCGGGTATGTCGAATGGATCACCGCCATGACCTATCAAGCGGCGTCCGGCGCCGGCGCCCAGAATATGCGCGAACTGATCCAGCAGATGGGCGCGGCCCATGCGGCGGTGAAAACCAAGTTGGACGATCCGGCCTCTGCCATTCTGGAAATCGACAAAGCCGTTGCCGACAAATTGCGCAGCGAAGCGTTGCCGAAGAGCAATATTGGCTACGCGCTCGCGGGAAGCCTGCTGCCTTGGATCGATACAGACCTCGGCAACGGCCAAAGCCGTGAAGAATGGAAGGCCATGGCGGAGGCCAACAAGATCCTCGGCACCACCGCCAAGCCAATCCCCGTCGACGGCATTTGTGTGCGAATCGGCGCCATGCGTTGCCACAGCCAAGCGTTGACCATCAAACTCAATCGCGATTTGCCTCTGGACGAGATCGAAGGCATGCTCGGCGCGGCGCATCCTTGGGCCAAGGTCATTCCCAATCGGCGTGAGGACAGTTTGCGTGAGCTGACGCCCGCAGCCGTGACAGGCGCCCTCATGACACCAGTGGGACGGGTGCGCAAACTGCCGATGGGCGGGGAATACTTAAGCGCATTCACCGTGGGCGATCAACTGCTTTGGGGCGCTGCGGAACCGTTGCGGCGCATGCTGCGTATTGTGTTGAAGTAGTTGAAGTAATAGCATGCACTTAGTCCTAACCTTTCTGCCACTTGAACTGAGAAATCGGCGTGTGAAAAAGGCGACGCACGTCCCCGATGGCCGCAAACAAGCATATGTTTTAATTGACAAGCTTGCTGATTAGGGCAGACTATTACAGTAGTTTTGAGCTTGCAACTGTAACTGATTGATGTTATTTTAAAACCTTCTGATTACTCATTGAATGAATCGATCGAATATGAGGGGAAATAAGCTCTTTTGCCGCGCCGTGCTTATTGCGGCTATTTCGATGTTGCCTAGCCTGGCCACGCCGGCGGGTTTAGGAAAGATTAATGTGCTGTCCGCGCTGGGGCAGCCGTTATTGGCCGAGATCGATTTGGTGTCGGTGAGCGCGGAGGAATTTCCTTCGCTCGCGGCTACACTCGCGTCGCAGGACGCTTATCGTGAAGCGAATGTAGAGTATCCGAACAACCTTGGAGGGTTTCGTTTTGTAATCGCGAAACGCGCCAACGGGCAAGCCTATCTGAGAGTTGTCTCCAATCAGCCAGTCAACGAGCCGTTTATCGATCTACTGATTGAGTTGAACTGGGCGTCGGGGCGATTGTTGCGCGAATACCCGGTGTTGCTCGATCCGCCTGGATACAATGTCGCGAAACCGCAGGCGCCGACGATCACGCCGCCCCAAGTGGCGACGCCGAGCCCGCGAACCAAGCCCGCGCCCAGCGTGGCAGCGCAGCCACTGCGAACGCAGCCGCCGACGACCGCAGGTTCGGAAAAACCTAGCATGTCGGCTTCCGAGAAGGCCGCGGGCGAAGCTTCAGATACTTACGGCCCGGTTCGCTCCGGTGAAACCTTGGGTCAAATAGCGGGGTCGATGCGGCAAGCGGATGTTTCTCTGGAACAAATACTGGTTGCCTTGTATCGCGAGAACAAAGGCGCGTTTGTCGGCCGCAATATGAATCGCCTAAAGACCGGCATGATCCTCAAGGTGCCGCCGCCAAGCGAGGCGGCGGCCGTGAGTCCGCGATCAGCCAAGCGGGAAGTGATTGCACAAACGGTCGACTGGAATGCCTACCGAAAACGTCTTGCTGGCGCGGCAACCCAGGGTGAGAGTTCGGGACAAACCGCCAGCGGCGCCATTGATACTAAGATCAGCGACAAGGCCGCGCCGCCGGATTCCGGCAAAGACGTGCTGAAGTTGTCGAAGGGCCAGGTTGCGACCGGTAAAGCCGGCACCGCGGGAAGCCTGGCCGGTCAAGACAAGCTGAATTCGTTACAAGAAGAGTTGGCGACGCGCGATAAGGCGTTGGAAGATGCCCGTGCGCGTATCACGATGCTCGAAAACGAGATCGGAAAAATGCGGCAGTTACTGGAACTGAAGGGTACGCCGCTGCCGGCCGACAAGCCGCCCGTCATGGATAATCCCCCCACATCATCGACGGCTGTAGTATCGCCACCGGTGGCGCCGAAACCAGTAGAAATGGCATCGAAACCGGTGGTTGTGCCAGAGCCACCTCCTGCGGCGCCGGATATGGCGAGCAATCCCGTCGGCGAAGAACCTCCCGCAAAACCGAAGAAGCCGAAACGTGTCACGCCTCCCGCTCCGCCGCCTGATCAACCGGGTTTTCTAGAAGGGTTGTTAGAGAATCCGCTCATACCGGTTGCGGGTGCGGCGATTCTCGCACTGTTAGGGTTTCTCGGGTACAACCAGTTCCGCAAGCGCAAGGACGCCCAACTAGGTGCGTTTACGGCGCCTGTCCCCGGCGGATTTAAGATAGCGCCCGCTGCTGCGCCGGCGACTCTGTTCCCTGATGATGGAAACAGCTCCTTCTTGACCGATTTCGACAAGGTTGGCGCCGGCAATATCGATACCGACGAAGTGGATCCTGTCGCCGAGGCTGATGTTTACATCGCTTACGGTCGCGATGCCCAAGCGGAGGAGATACTTAAAGAAGCGAACGCCAAGGACCCTACGCGCTACGAGATTCCCCTCAAGCTGCTTGAGATTTATGCTAATCGCAAGAGCACCCAGTCTTTCGAAACCGTCGCCAAACAACTGAACGGTACGATAGGCACGCAGCATCCGCTGTGGTTCAAGGTCGCGGAGATGGGAAGAAAACTCGACGCGAATAACCCTCTCTATGCCCCGGTCGCGTTGAGTTCAGACATCGGCCGTTCCGGCGAAAGTACGGTGATGCGCGCCCTTACCGGCGTGGCGGCCGCGGCCGAAAAGCCCTATGAGCAAGTGCCGAATGCGATGAAGGATACCCTCACCGTCAAAGAACCGGTGATCGAAAATGCCCCGCTTGATTTCGACCTGGATTTTAATACCGCTCCCGCTCCTACGGCGTCCGACGGCGCCCCGGTTGCGAACCTGTCGCCGAATACGGGTATCCTGGATTTTGACCTAGGCGAAGCCGGGGGTGCGACCAGCGGCGACGTTGATTTCAGCACGGGGGAATCCAGTACAAGCGCTGATCCGTTCGTTCTGGACTTTGATCTCGAAGCGTCGAGCCCGACACCGGCAAATCGCGAGGAGGCGCCAAGTTTTCCGCCAGCCGCTAATGCCGATATCGCGGCGGATTTCTATCTGGATGCGGCACCCGCGTCGGAGCAGTCGCCGAAAGTGATGGCATCGACCGCGAGCGCTCAACCGGATCTGGAACTGGGATCCGCCGTCGATTTGCCGCCGCTGGATCTTTCCGGTATCGATTTGAGTCTGGGTTCCGGCAGTCCAGCCATGGCAGGCGCGGCAGCACAAACAGGCGGCAATTGGCAGAGTGCCGAGACCAAAATGGATTTGGCCCGCGCCTATCTGGAAATCGGCGACAAAGTTGGTGCCGTGGAAATCCTGCAGGAAGTCATCATTGAAGGCTCTCCCGAACAGCAGGAAGAAGCGAAAAAACTCGCTGCCCAAGCCTAAGCCGGATAAACTGTGCGCTGACAAGGCGCACACCGTCATGGCATTGCATCCCACCACCCGCATCCTGATTGGGCTGAGCTTGATATTCACAAGCTCAGCCCTCGATTTTTTTCCTCTTACCGTCGCGGTGCTGTTGCTGGCATCGATTTTATGGGTGCTGGGCGACGGCATCGCATGGCGTTGGGTCAGACGCGCGCGATTGCTATTGTTCATCCCACCGCTGGTCAGCGGTTATATCACGGCCGGCGACGGCGTGTTCCCCTCGTTCAATCTTTGGTCGCCGACTTGGCAGGGGCTGGCCCACGGCACATTGCAGTCGTTGCGTCTGCTGGTGGCGCTGCTGGGCTTGCGCCTGATCATGCGTCCGCTGTCGCGGGAACGTATGACCAGTGGCTTGACGACACTATTGTCGCCGTTCTCTTACTTCGGTGCAGACGTCAGTTGTTTTACACGCCGTTTGAGTCTCACGCTTGCCTACCTCGAGCAGTTTGATGGCAGACAGGCAGGAGAGTTACTTCGGGGCGCTTTGCCATATCGAGTCGTCCCTTTTCAAGTCAAGGAACCGCAAGTCTCGGCGGCGCCCCCGTTGGGACTCGTCGACGCTACGCTGATCGCGCTGACCCTCGTGATTCTATATCGCCTGCTGTCATGAGAATCGCACTCGGACTTGAGTACCATGGAAGTAACTACTGCGGCTGGCAAACCCAACCGAATGGTTGCGGAATTCAGAACGTGGTGCAGAAGGCTTTGTCGAACATCGCGGAGCATAGCGTGGAAGTGGCGAGCGCCGGTCGCACGGACACGGGGGTACATGCCCTTGAACAGGTCATTCATTTCGATACCTTTGCGGCACGGCCGCTGACCGCGTGGGTGCGCGGCGCCAACGCGAATTTGCCGAACGACGTCGTGGTGCTGTGGGCTCATCCCGTGTCGAACGAATTCCATGCGCGCTACAGCGCCCATTCCCGTAGTTACCGTTATGTGCTGCTGAATCGCCCGCAGCGCGCTGCTGCCGCCCACGGCCGGGTGGGATGGTTCCACCAACCATTGGATGTCGATGCCATGGGCGAAGCGGCGCAAGTCCTGATGGGCCGGCATGATTTCAGCGCCTTTCGCTCCTCGCAATGCCAGGCCAAGACGCCGGTCAAAACCATCTCGGAATTGCGTGTCTTTCGGAATAATGACTTGGTGGTTTTCGAGCTTCGCGCCGATGGGTTTTTGCATCACATGGTGCGGAATTTGGTGGCAAGCTTGGTCTATGTCGGCAGCGGGCGCTATGGGCAAGCATGGCTGCGCGATGTGTTGCAGAATAAAGACCGCAGCCTTGCCGCGCCGACATTTGCACCGGATGGCCTATATCTCGCGGCGATTGGATACGATGCGGGATGGGGTCTGCCGCAAAAGGCCGTCCGTTCCAGCGCACTGCCGCTGCCGGAACTGATGTGTTAGCAATCTCCACGCGCATTAAAATTTGCGGTATCACCAGGAATGAAGACGCAACGGCGGCAGCGGCAGCCGGCGTCGATGCGATAGGATTCGTGTTTTACCGAAACAGCCCACGTTACGTCGATCCCCATCGGGCGAAAGCGATTGCCGCTGGGATTCCACCCTTCGTTAGCACCGTTGGGTTATTCGTCGACGCCGATGCGGCGGAGGTCGAGGCTAGCCTGCGAGCGTTTCGGGTCGACTATTTGCAGTTTCATGGCGACGAGAACCCAGACTATTGCAGCCAATTCGGCGTGCCGTTTTTAAAGGCAATACGCGTGAGGCCTGGCGTGGATTTGCTACAATACGCGGTTGACTTTAGTGCGGCTAGGGCATTGCTGTTGGATGCGTTCGTAGACGGCGTGCCGGGTGGGACCGGGCAAGGGTTCGATTGGAACTTGATCCCGCGGAATTTGCCGTTACCCATCGTACTTTCCGGTGGCTTGAGTCCTGACAATATTACCGATGCGGTGCGCAGGGTAAGGCCTTGGGCCGTGGATGTGTCGAGCGGCGTCGAGGCCGCCAAAGGCATTAAAGATGCCGACAAAATAAAACGATTTACCCGAGGAGTGCGGAATGCGGATGTATGATTTGCCCGATCAGAGCGGGCATTTTGGCCCCTACGGTGGTGTGTTCGTCGCGGAAACGCTGATGTCGGCACTGGAGCAGTTGCGTGTCAATTACGACCAGGTTCGTACCGACCCGGCGTTCCAGGCGGAGTTGGCCCGTGAGCTCAAGCACTACGTAGGTCGTCCCAGCCCCATCTACCACTGTAAACGTTGGTCCGAAATACTAGGCGGCGCCCAGATCTATCTCAAGCGCGAAGATCTAAACCATACGGGCGCCCACAAAGTGAACAACACCATGGGCCAAGCGTTGCTTGCAAAACGCATGGGCAAGCCGCGGGTGATCGCCGAGACAGGAGCGGGGCAGCATGGCGTGGCAACGGCGACGATGGCAGCCCGTTTCGGTTTGGAATGCGTCGTTTACATGGGGTCGGAAGACATCAAACGCCAAGCGAGCAACGTCTATCGCATGAAGCTTTTGGGTGCGACCGTGGCGCCAGTCGAGAGTGGTTCGAAGACACTGAAAGACGCATTGAACGAAGCGATGCGTGATTGGGTGACTAACGTTGAGAATACGTTCTACATCATCGGCACTGTCGCTGGTCCGCATCCCTATCCGATGATGGTGCGGGATTTCAATTCCATCGTTGGTAAAGAATGCCGCACGCAAATGCCCGAGATGCTGGGCCGGCAGCCCGATGCGATCCTGGCCTGTGTCGGCGGCGGTTCCAACGCCATGGGTATTTTCTACGACTATATTACTGACGAGAAAGTCCGCCTGATCGGTGTCGAGGCCGGCGGCAAGGGTCTCGCATCGGGCAAGCACGCGGCGCCGCTGTCGGCGGGCACGCCGGGAATTTTGCACGGCAACCGCACCTATCTCATGCAGGACGACAATGGCCAGATCATGGAAACCCATTCGATCTCAGCCGGGCTGGATTACCCCGGCGTGGGCCCGGAGCATTCGTACCTTAAGGATTCCGGACGGGCGGAATACGTCGCCGTCACCGATGATGAAGCGCTGCAAGCGTTCCATGATCTTTGTCACTTCGAGGGCATCATTCCGGCGCTGGAATCGAGTCACGCCACCGCCTATGCCGCTAAGATCGCGCCGGCCATGGGCAAAGACAAAATCTTGCTGGTCAATCTATCGGGCCGTGGTGATAAGGATATGAATACGGTGGCGCAGGCGTCCGGTATCCAACTCTAACAGTTTGATGCATTACTATTGCGCGAACGGTTTACATCAGTCTGCTAGTCATCTGCAACGTCGTTTTCAGGAATAACTAAAGAAATGTCGCGTATTGCTCAAACTTTTTCGAGGCTGCGGGAACAACGTAAAAAAGCGCTTATTCCGTTCGTCACTTGCGGCGATCCATCGCCCGAGCTAACCGTGCCCTTGATGCACGCCATGGTCAAGGCGGGAGCCGACGTGATCGAACTGGGTATTCCATTTTCCGATCCCATGGCCGATGGCCCGGCGATCCAGCGTTCCAGCGAGCGCGCCATCAAGCAGGGTGTCGGTTTACGCAACGTGCTGGGCTATGTTGCCGAGTTCCGCAAAACCGACGACCAGACCCCGGTGGTATTGATGGGTTACGCCAACCCGATCGAACACATGGGATACGAAGCCTTCGCTAAGACGGCGCGAGCGAGCGGCGTGGATGGTGTGCTGGTGGTCGATTACCCGCCTGACGAGGGCGGCGACTTGTTTCGGCACTTGTCCGAGCAACAAATCGATCCCATCTTTCTGTTGGCGCCCACATCCAATGAAGCGCGTATTGCCGCCGTCGCTAAACTTGCCCAAGGTTACATTTATTACGTCTCTCTCAAGGGTGTGACGGGCGCGTCTAATATTGATCTCGCGGAAGTGACGGCGCGCTTGCCGCGCATCAAAGCCGTAACGAAATTGCCGATCGGCGTCGGATTTGGCATACGGGATGCGGCAACGGCCAAGTCCATCGCATCGATCGCCGATGCGGTCGTGATCGGCAGCCGTGTTATTCAGGAAATCGAGCAATCCAATGCTACTAACGTGTTGAATAACGTCGCCGCACTCTTGAGCG
>JAYTGZ010000139.1:0-10520 GCA_043733025.1 Pseudomonadota bacterium
GTTTCTCGCTCGTGAAATTTTCCTCTAGGTTGGGATTGGGCGACCTATTTTCAAGTGCGATGGCGCAGGTTGATATGTACCTTCCCCTTGAAGGGGCAAGGAGAATTTGCTTCGGGAGGATGAACAAAAACGTGGCAAAATAACAATCTTGCCTGTAACCAAATTAGGTCATCATGAAAGCAGTGCTATGTAAGTCGTGGGGTCCGCCCGAAAGTTTGGTCGTTGAAGACATCCCGGCGCTCAAGGCTGGGCCAGGCCAAGTCGTCATTGGCGTTAAGGCCTGCGGTGTAAATTTTCCCGACACGCTGATCATCCAGGGCAAATATCAGTTCAAACCCGACATGCCGTTTTCGCCCGGCGGTGAGGTGGCGGGCGAGATCAAGGCCGTCGGCGAGGGCGTGAGCGGCGTGAAAGCCGGCGACCGCGTCATTGGCTTCACGGGCTGGGGCGGTTTCGCGGAAGAAGTCGTAACGACACCGGATAAGCTCTTGCCCATGCCCGCGGGTATGGATTTTGCCATCGCGTCTTCGTTCGTCATGACTTACGGCACCTCCCACCACGCGCTGAAACACCGCGCCGGACTCAAGGCCGGTGAGACTTTGCTGGTGCTGGGCGCGGCCGGCGGAGTAGGGTTGGCGGCGGTGGAACTCGGCAAAGTCATGGGCGCCAAAGTCATTGCCGCCGCGTCCAGCGCCGAGAAACTGGCCGTCTGCAAAGCCCACGGCGCCGATGAATTGATCAACTATTCCACCGAAGACTTGCGCGCTCGCATCAAAGATCTCACTGGCGACAAAGGCGTGGACGTGGTCTACGATCCCATCGGTGGCCAATATTCAGAGCCGGCGCTGCGCTCGACGGGTTGGCGCGGACGATTCCTCGTCGTCGGTTTTGCCTCTGGGGAGATTCCTAAGATTCCACTGAATCTAACCTTGCTGAAAGGCAATTCCATTGTCGGCGTGTTCTGGGGTGACTTCACCCGCCGCGAGAAAAAACTCAACGTCGAATCGCTGCAAGAACTCGGCGCATGGTACGCCGCCGGCAAGTTGAATCCGCTGGTGTCGAAGCAATATCGCCTGAACGAAGCCGCCCAGGCGTTGAACGATATGATGCAGCGCAAAGTCACCGGCAAAGTAGTGTTAGTTCCATAAATTGTTATAAGGAGAAACTCATGAACGAATTCGACGTAAACCGCCCCATGCAACAAGTGCCGACGTTCGCCACCGTCGAGCAGCAACGCCGCCACATGAAGGAACGCCTCGCCGCGGGCTTTCGTTTATTCTCTAAATTCGGCTTCGACGAAGGCGTCGCCGGCCACATCACCATGCGCGATCCAGAATACAAAGACTGTTTCTGGGTAAACCCATTCGGCATGCACTTCAGTCAGATTCGCGTCTCGGATCTGATCCTCGTCGATCACAGTGGCAAAGTGTTGGAGGGCAAGAACACCTATAACACCGCGGCCTTCGCCATTCACTCGCGCATCCACCAGGCACGCCCCGACGTGACCGCCGCCGCCCACTCCCATTCGCTGTATGGCAAAACCTGGTCGTCCCTGGGCCGCCTGCTCGACCCACTGACCCAAGACGCCTGTGCGTTTTATGAAGACCACGCGGTATACGGCGCATTTCACGGCGTGGTCTACGATCTCGAAGAGGGCGACCGCATCGCCGAGGCCCTCGGCCAGAAGAAAGCGGCGATCATGCAAAATCACGGTATCTTGACCGTCGGCGCCAGCGTCGACGAAGCGGTGTGGTGGTTCATCACCATGGAGCGTTCCTGCCAAGCGCAATTGCTGGCGGAGGCGGCGGGCAAACCGATCATAATTGATCACAAGAACGCCGAACTCACGCGCCAGCAAATCGGCACTCACGAAGCGGGTTGGTATCAGTTTCAGCCGCTGTGGGACCGCATCAGCCGCGAGCAGCCCGATCTGTTTAATTAAACTACTGCGGCGCCCATCTGGGGGCTGGCCGTTTCCGTGGCGGTGCGGGTGTTAGCCGTCCCCTCTCCCGCTTGCGGGAGAGGGTTAGGGTGAGGGGATGTCGTAAAATGCAGCCCGGCGTCTGATAACCTTGCAACAAATCCAATAACAACATGACCAAACAAGACTTCGCTTTTTTCCATCGCCTGCGCGTACGCTGGGCGGAAGTGGACCGCCAGGACATCGTGTTTAATGGCCACTATCTCACTTACTTCGATCTGGCGATGACAGAGTATTTGCGCGCCATGGGCTTCCCCTATCCGTCAGGGTTGCTCGATGTGGGTAGCGATCTTTTCGTCGTCAAAGCCACGGTGGAATACAAAGCCTCGGCGCGTTACGATGAGGAGATCGATATC
Source organism: Pseudomonadota bacterium (assembly GCA_043733025.1). Taxonomy (GTDB): domain Bacteria; phylum Pseudomonadota; class Gammaproteobacteria; order Burkholderiales; family JALYOK01; genus JALYOK01. Next base: position 2,338 of record JAYTGZ010000139.1, read on the forward strand.
TACTGCCGCGTGGCGCGCATTGGCCGCTCCAGCCTGAAGTTCGTGTTCGAGATTTATCGCGGTGACGATTTGCTGGTCACCGGCGAGAATATTTATGTCAACGCCGATCCGAAAACCAAACAATCCGCGCCGGTGCCGGAAGTATTGCGCGAAGCCATTAAGCGCTTCGAGAAACTTGACCCAACATAACATGCTTGCGCCTTTCAATCGCATGAAGCCAGGGACCAATACCTGAAATGAACGACGCGTCAGCAGAATCAAACTCGTTTCAAAAAGCGTCATCCCGATGGCGCAGGACGATCGCATCCTGCCTCGCGTGTCTTTTTCTCGTACTTTGGTTTGGTGCGCTCGATGAGCGCGAATTATTTCATCCGGACGAAGGGCGCTACGCGGAGATTCCGCGCGAGATGGTCGCCTCGGGCGACTGGATTACGCCGCGTTTAAATGGTCTCAAGTACTTCGAAAAACCGGTGTTGCAATACTGGATCACCGCGGTCTCCTATTTGGCTTTGGGCGGAGAGGAGTTCGTGGCGCGGCTGTGGCCCGCGCTGTCCGGTTTTCTGACGTTGTTATTGGTCTACTACATGGGCCGGCGCTTGGCCGGTGTCCGCGTCGGCCTGGTCGCAGCCGCGGTGTTGGCGACCACGTTTCAATTTTTTGTATTCAGCCAACTGCTGACCCTAGACATGGGGCTATGCTTCTTTTTAACGCTTGCCCTCTATGGATTTTTAGCCGCACAGGATTTGCGGGTGACATCACGGCAGCAGCGCAATGGTGCGATACTCATGTGGGTCGCGATGGCGCTCGCCGTATTGAGCAAGGGCCTGGTCGGTGTGGTGTTGCCCGCGTTGGTATTGGTCGTCTACATCGTTATTGAGCGCGATTGGAAATTGCTTGGCCGATTGCATTGGCATATCGGTGTACCGGTGTTTCTCGTCATCGCGCTACCGTGGTTCATCTGGGTGCAGTTGCGCAATCCCGAATTCTTTCAATTTTTCTTCATTCGCGAACATTTCGGCCGCTTCGCGCTCAACGAACATCACCGCGCCGGCTCTTGGTTCTACTTTCTAGCGGTGCTGCTGATCGGCTCCTTACCCTGGCCGTTCATGTACATTCGGGCGACGTTCGCGTCGTGGCACAAACCATCACCGAATCACTTCGCGATCAATCCGACTCGATTGCTCGTTCTGTGGGCCATTACGATTACCGTTTTTTACAGTGTGTCCCAGTCTAAACTTCCGGGCTATATCTTGCCGGTCTATCCGGCACTTGCCATGCTGATAGGGTGCTATGCGCAGCGAGAAAAGATGCAGGTGTCACGGCAAATGCTGCTGGGAATCGCCGCGATTGGCATCGCCACTGTGATTGCCGCGCCGCTTGTCACCCGAATCCCCAAGTTCGCCAACGATGCGGATTTGATCGCACCGTTCGTGGCGTGGGCTATGGCCGGCGGCGGAATCTTGTTTGTGGCGGCCATTCTGGCCATGGCAACGATGGTTCGTTTCCCGCGGCTCGCACTGCCTGCGCTGGGTTTTGGATTGTTGTTCTCTTTTCAGGTATGGGTCACGGGTTCCGAGTCGATTGAGGATCAATTTTCCGCTGAAGCTTTAGTCGACAACGCCCTGGATAAAATTGGTGATTTCGAGGGGGACGTCCCGTTTTACAGCTTGGATATGTACGATCAAACCATGCCTTATTACCTGGCGCGGACCCTTACCCTGGTGAGCTATCGGGGTGAACTGGATATGGGGATTACGCAGGAACCGGCCAAAGCCGTTCCTAACGTAAAAGAATTTCGCCGTCGTTGGTACGGCCACCGTCAAGCGTACGCTATCATGCCCATAGAGCGATTTGCGGAAGAACGGGCAGCGGGCACACCAGTCAGCGTTCTCGCGATTAATCGCAACGCCGTCATAGTTGCGCGGGCGGCGCAGACCGAAAACGAAAGGAGACCGCGGCGGGCCGATCAGTGACGAGTATCTTATAGAATGGCGCTGTGAACGGGATTGGTTGCAAACGAAACGCCAAGCCAACACGCCACGAGCCAATACCAGTGCGGATCTTCAGGCATGCTTGCGGGAGGCCCGCAATGGTATTGCCTTTCCAGCCATCGTATCTTAAAAGAACGAGGCTGCCTGCGCGAGTTAAAATAAGAAGGTTATCGTTCAGTCAACCGGAACGATGTCGATAAACCACTCTGTCATTCCCATACCCACGGCAACGACACCACAATTGAAGTTTTTGAGGAGAAATAACAATGAACAGACGTCACTTTATGTTGAGCGCAACCGGCGCAATCGTCGCCTCGGTGGCGCCGGAAATCGCCATCGCGGCTTGCCCGAGCGCCGATGCCATTAACGCCTATGTCGAAGATTTCAAAGCCATGCGGCCGAGCAAGGGCGTGCCGATCGAAACCATGGAAGAGGCGTACTGTATGCAAGCCAAGTTGGCAAAGCGTCTGCCGGAGGTATTGGGTAAGCAGGTCGGCTTCAAAGCCGCCTTTACCAACCCGGCCGTGCATGAACGCTTCAACGTGAAAGGACCGGCTTACGGCGTGATGTTCGAGAAGATGATGCTGCAAAGTGGCGCCCATGTGCCGGCGAACTTCGGCGCGCGGCCCTTGTTTGAGGCGGATCTATTGGTGGAGCTCAGAGCGCCCGGACTGTTCCTAGCAAAAACCCCGCTCGACGCACTGATCTATTTGTGGGACGTGATTCCGTTTATCGAGTTGCCCGATCTCATGCTCAAGGACAAGAATGTGGGCGGCGCGCAACTGGTCGGACACAACGTCGGCTTTCGCGGTGGCGTAATGGGTCCGCGCATCCGTTGCCGCTCAACCAATACTTTTCTTGATGAGATGGCGTCGATGACTGTCATCATGACGGAAGATAAAAGTGGCAAGGAACTAGGGCGAGCGCAAGGAAGCGCACTCATGGGCCATCCGTTCAACGCCGCGATCTGGCTGGCCAAGGCGCTGGACGATGCCGGTATCGAGCTTCACAAGGGCGATCTATTCAGCCTAGGCGGCTTCATTCCGCCCATGCCCGTGCAGCCAAACACGAGCATTACCGTCAAGTACGAGGGTATGCTGGAAAATCCGTCGGTGACGGTGCATTTCGATTGATATAACCTCGCTAGAAAAAGGAAAATGGGTACGACTTCAGCCGGAGTTTGGCGCCACAAAACGACATTACCGTAAGGCTTGATTTGGATTGGAGCGACAATAACAGCATAAACGTTACGTGAGATGATGCGTCGGCCCTGCTTGGCTAAACCGTCGCATTCGTTATCGATAAGCGTTCTAATGTAAGCACCTACTGATAGGATGAAATCATGTTGAAACTGCACGGCTTTAGCATCAGCCCGAACCACAACAAGGTTAAGCTGGCGTTGTTGGAGAAGGGCATCGAGTACGAGGAGGTGATGCAGCGTCCCTCCCAAGACGAAACTTTCTTGGCGTGCTCGCCCATGGGGAAAATTCCAACGATGGAAGTCGACGGTAAATTTTTTGCCGAGTCCGCGGCGATGCTGGAATATTTGGAGAACGCCTATCCCGCGGCGCCGTTGTTGCCCGCGGATCCGTTTGAGCGCGCGAAATGCCGCGAGATGATGCAGGTGATCGAGCTCTACCTGTCCGGCTCGAGCGCATCTGGCCGCTTGACCGGCGCCGCTTTTTTTGGTGCGCCGATTTCCGATGAAGCCAAGAAAGATGCCGAGGCGCTGATCGAGCGTGGCGTCAAGGCCGTGACGCGGCTGGCGAAATTTTCTCCGTTCATCACGGGCGCCAAATTCACGTTAGCGGACTGCGTTGCGTTTCCGCAATTGACTCTGGTCGCGATGGTTACAGGCATGATACTGGGTAAGAATATGGTGGACGGCATTCCGGGTGCGGCGGATTATCTTAAGTACATGGCGGAACGGCCGGCGGTGCAAAAGATTTTGGCCGATCAACAAAAGGCCATGGAAATGTTCATGGCGAGCATGAAAAAATAAACCTCGAAAAGATTCATTGGAGGTTTCTTACATGTTAAAGCTCTGCGGATTTACCGCCAGCAATTATCACAACAAAGTGAAACTCGCGCTGCTGGAGAAAAACATCTTCATCCCGTAGCTCGCTTGCAATGCACGGCATGAGCTGGGAGCCAATGTCCATGCGGTTCTCCAGCATGCCATTGTTCGGTTGAAGGGTTATATTTGGCTTTTCGCCGCGGCAGACTTGTAAACTTCTGCCTCAGTAAGCTTTCACGGCGCTGCAACATGGCTTGTGGTATAATCCGCGCCTTCGCTTAATGCCTGAGTACCCTATGTCCCGCGCCATTCGTAACATCGCCATCATCGCCCACGTCGACCACGGCAAGACCACGCTGGTCGATAAGCTTCTGCAACAGTCCGGCACATTCGCCGCGCATCAGCACATCGCCGAGCGGGTGATGGATAGCAACGAACTGGAAAAAGAGCGCGGCATCACGATTCTGGCGAAGAATTGCGCCGTGACTTACCAAGGCACCCACATCAATATCGTCGACACGCCTGGGCATGCGGATTTCGGCGGCGAGGTGGAGCGGGTGTTGTCCATGGTCGATAGCGTGTTGTTGCTGGTCGATGCGGTGGAAGGCCCGATGCCGCAGACGCGTTTCGTGACGCGCAAGGCCTTGGCGCTGGGGCTGAAGCCCATTGTAGTGGTGAACAAGATCGACCGGCCTGGCGCGCGGCCGGATTGGGTCGTCAATCACACTTTTGATCTGTTCGACAAACTCGGCGCGACCGAAGAGCAACTCGATTTTCCAGTGGTGTATGCTTCGGCACTGAACGGTTATGCGACGCTCGATCTCAACGTGCCGAGCGAAAACCTGCGGCCGCTGTTCGAGGCGATTCTGCAGTATGTGCCGGTGCGTGACGCCAATCCCGATCTGCCGCTGCTATTACAAATTTGTTCGCTGGATTACTCCAGCTTCGTCGGCCGCATCGGTATCGGCCGTGTGAAGCAGGGCCGCATCCGTTCCGGCCAGCAAGTCGCCGTCATGAACGGACCCGATGCGACTCCGGTGATGGCAAAGGTAAACCAAGTGTTGAGTTTCGAAGGCTTGGAGCGCGTGGTTGTACCGGAAGCGGAAGCGGGCGACATCGTACTGATTAACGGCGTCGACGGCGTCGCCATCGGCGTGACCATTTGCGATCCCGCTGCGCCGCAAGGCTTACCATTGCTGCTTGTCGATGAACCGACGCTCACGATGACTTTCATGGTGAATACGTCGCCCTTGGCCGGCAAGGATGGCAAGTACGTCACCAGCCGCCAGCTTCGCGAACGCTTGGAGCGCGAGCTGCAATCCAACGTCGCGCTGCGGGTGGATTTCAGCAGCGATTCGGATACCTTCGTCGTATCGGGCCGCGGCGAACTGCACCTGACGATTTTGTTGGAAACCATGCGCCGCGAAGGTTACGAACTGGCCGTGGGCCGACCGCGCGTGGTGATGAAAGAAATCAACGGCGAGAAGCAAGAGCCCTATGAATTGCTCACCGTCGATGTGGAAGACGGACATCAAGGCGCGGTGATGGAAGAACTCGGCCGCCGCCGCGGCGATCTGCAAGACATGCAGTCCGACGCCAAAGGTCGCGTGCGCCTCGAATACCGCATCCCCGCTCGCGGCCTCATCGGCTTCCAGGGGGAATTCCTGAACCTGACGCGCGGCACCGGTTTGGCGAGCCACATATTCGATGACTACGGACCGGTGAAAGGCGAGATTGACGAGCGCCGCAACGGCGTGTTGATCAGCCAGGACTATGGTGCGGCGGTGGCTTACGCGCTATGGAAATTGCAGGATCGCGGCCGCATGTTCGTTAGCCCCGGGGATGCGCTGTACGAAGGCATGGTCATCGGCATTCACTCACGCGACAACGATCTCGTCGTAAATCCGATCAAAGGCAAACAACTCACCAACGTGCGCTCCTCCGGCACCGACGAAGCGGTGCGCCTGGTGCCGCCGGTCGAGTTGACGTTGGAGAAAGCCGTGGAATTTATCGCCGACGATGAGCTGGTGGAAATTACGCCGAAGTGCATCCGCATCCGCAAACGCCATCTGCTTGAACACGATCGTAAACGCGCGTCCCGCGCGCCGGATAATTTAGCCGCTGCATAATTTGAGTTTCCCCTGCTTATAGGGGCCGACGGATTTAATTGCAAAGGTAGTAGGGCGGGTCCCACCCGCCGTTGCAATTGATAGAACCGTGGCGGGAGGGACCCGCCCTACCTCTTGCTTTCCTTTGATGTTGGTCCGATAGATTCGGCACGAAATGCGTTGATTTCCCCCTTTTAGCAGCACTCACCGCAGCGAAGCGATCTCGGATGACGCGACGAAAGAATTGAGATTGCTTTGTCGCTTCATTTCCTTCAACGACCGTGCGTGTAGGGTTTTACCTTTAGTATTTGACGGCTACTGCCAGTGGCCATGGCGCCAACGCCAGCCGCCGCCGAAGCGCAACCACGAGCCAGGAGCCCAATGGGAATGACGGTGCGGTCGCCGCGCCCAATGGCCGGGTGCCCATGCATACGCGCCATGTCGCGATGCCCAGCGCCCACCGATCCACACATGAACCGGGCTCGGTGCGATGTCAACCCGTTCTTGAATCACTTCCGGCGGCGGCTGCGTCGCAGTTTCATCCGACGGATTAGGCACTCGATCTCGATAGATCACACGTTCGTGGACACAACCGCTGAGCGCGATCACCGACACGCTCAACAACATCAGGAATTTTTTCATCGCAAACCTCGCTTGTTGTTCCTGAAAACGATGCTTCTATTGTGATCGCGCTTAGAACTGTGAACGTAACAGGGCTGTGGCAAATTGTTTCAAAATGTAGCGTAACCCGAAAAAAAATGTAGGGCGGGATACTATCCCGCCGAACAAAAGACAATCGCGCAACGCCAATTCAAAGTTGGGCCGGTTTGTTCGCCCTTGCCGTTCGTGTGGCTGACTCTGTTCGCCTCCAGAGCCACGCCGTTCCAATACAAGATGGGATCCATGATCAGCATTCCTGTCCGATTAATCGAGAGGAAATGCTGCGCTCTAACTATCGGACGCTCAATATGTCAACCGGATGAGTGTGGCTAGGCCAAATGGCCTACCTCAAAAGATATAGACGCAGTGAGTTTTTCGTGTTGTTTGAGTAATTGTCCCTGGGGGATTTGGGTAATCCGGGAGTTCGATTGTCGATGGAGCCACGAGCCTTTCCCAGAGCGGTTGCTGGCATGGCATCGACTAAGAGCCGCATCCTTCTTGGCTCGCAGCCATGCCATTTTAGATGCGGTAGTTCCACCAGGCGGTGAAATAGACCACGTTTTTTCCTGCGCCGGTTTCGCGCAAGAAGCGGCCGGTGTCGAAGTACGATAGCGTTGCAGCCAAGTTTGCGTGGCTGGTCAGCGGCCAGTTTGCTTGCAACGTCCACTGTTGGCCGACGAAGCGGGCTCGGCTGTTCTTGCCGCTGCGGATCAAGTTGAGTTCGAGATCGTAAACGCCGTCTTGGATGCGCTGGCGCCAAAACATCGCGGTGCCGAACGTAAGGTTCGCGCCGTTGGCGAAACGCACGGTCACCGATGGCGCGAGATCGATGGCGTTGCTCGGGCCAATCAAACCGGCGAGTCCGGAATAGGCGGTGGCGGCGAACAGGGGATTGAAATTTCCTAAGCGATTGTCGTTGAGATTGCCGTCGCCGGAGGTGACGTCAAAACGCATGCCCAAGCGCGGCTGAAAGCGTACCTCGTTCCAAGCGTAGCCGGTGTCCGTGAGGAGATCCCAGGCGCGTATCGCCGCGTCGCCAAAATTGCCGAACTGATACACCGCTTCGTAGTTGTAATCGAAGCCACCGACCACGCCCCACAGGCGCGCGCCGAGACCGTGGCGATGCTCAGGCGCCGCGCCCTGTTCGTATCGCGCGAAGCGCTCATTGAATAGGTGATAGGTGATCGCGATGTTGCCTTTGGGGGTGAGAAAGCCGTATCGTGTGTAGGCCGCGCCGGCGGCGAGCCGGGTCTCGTCCCACTCGTCGTCGAATTCGTTGCGATCGATGCGCACGGGCCGCAATGCCCATAGGGCGCCGCGCCAATCGGGACGCTGATGGATAAAGCGTCCGCCTTGAAATGTGATACGCGTGTTGCGGCCATCGCGCACCGACATGAGCCGCGCGAA
>JAYTGZ010000140.1:0-10515 GCA_043733025.1 Pseudomonadota bacterium
CCCGTATCCATGCGGATTGTGGCGCGGGGCTTGTTCGTATATTGAAGCCTTGTCATTTTTGTCGCGTCGCCCGACAATGTGTTCATGACAAGACCACTAATACAAGAACTGTCCTATCACGAAGACAGCAGCCGGCTTTTCGAAACAATCCGCGATCACGATTGGCCGATTTGGCTCGACAGTGGCGCGCCCTATACCGATCAAGGCCGTTACGACATCATCGTGGCCGATCCCATCGCGACCTTGGTAACGCGAGGCTTGGTGACCGAAATCACTCACGGTAACGAGGTCACGCAATCCCTCGACAATCCACTGGACTTGTTGCGCCCTTGGCTGAGCGCCGACGTATCGGCCATTCCAGATATTCCGTTTGCCGGTGGTGCGGTGGGTTATTTCGGTTATGACTTGGCGCGTCGCTTGGAGCGATTACCGGCCATTGCCGAGGACGCCGAAGACATTCCGGATATGGCGATCGGTATTTACGATTGGGCGGTGGTGGTCGATCATAAGACCCAGAAAACGACGCTGGTGAGTCATGCTGCGGCCAGCATGACTTCTCAGCGCTGGGGAGAATTGGCGTGGTCGTTCAAGGGTGATGCGGGTACCCGTTGGACGGTGCCCTTTCACTTGTTGTCCGACGTTGAGCCTGACTTGGATTTGCCGCGATACGCCGAGCGTTTCGCGCGATTGAAACGCTACATCGCCGACGGCGATTGTTATCAGGTGAACCTCACGCGGCGCTTCAGCGCGCGCGCCGGCGGCGATTCGTGGACGGCGTATCGCGAATTGCGCAAAGTGAATCCGGCGCCCATGGCGGCTTATTTGCAATTGCCCTTTGTGCAGATATTGAGTTCGTCGCCGGAAGGATTTTTGCAGGTACATAATAAGCACATCACCACCAAGCCGATCAAAGGAACGCGGCCACGGCAAGCCGATCCGGTGTTGGATCAGCACGAAAAGAACGCCTTGCGCAACGCCGCTAAAGACCAAGCGGAGAATGTGATGATCGTCGATTTGCTGCGCAACGATCTCGGCAAGGTCTGCGTGACCGGATCGGTGCGTGTGCCGGCATTATTCGATATAGAATCATTCGCCATGGTGCATCATCTGGTGAGCACGGTGACCGGCGCCCTGCGCGACGACCGGGATAGTATCGACTTGCTGAAGGCGTGCTTTCCAGGCGGTTCCATCACCGGCGCGCCGAAACTGCGGGCGATGGAAATTATCGAAGAACTTGAACCCCATCGGCGCGGCGTCTATTGCGGTTCCATCGGTTACCTCGGCGATGACGGCCGCATGGATTTGAATATCGCGATCCGCACGTTGATTTATTCAGATGGCCGGATTCGCTTTTGGGTGGGCGGCGGCATCGTGGCGGATTCCGTGATGGAGGCGGAATTCCAAGAGACCTTGGACAAGGCAAAGGCCATGTTGCTGATGCTACGGCAGGAGCCGCAGCTTCGATCGGGCGCCCGCATATGACTACGCAAGACGCCAAGGTCGAGCTGCGCAAGGCGATCATCGCGCGCCGGTCGGCCCTCGGCCTGCCGGCGCGTCAGACTGCGAATCGCGCCATCAGCAAGCAAGTCTTGGCGTTGGGCGGATTCGGCGATGCGCGGACGGTGATGGCCTACATGAGCTTCGCCGCGGAATTCAGCACCTCCGAGATCGTGCTTGCGACGCTCGATCGCGACAAGGTGCTGGTTCTACCGAAGATCAACGGCGCCAAGCGGAAACTGGATCTGTTCCAAGTCACCGACCTCGACGCCGACCTGATTGCGGGGACCTGGGGCATACTGGAACCCAATCCCGAGCGCTGTGAGAGAATATCGCCGGAGGAGATCGATTTCGTATTGGTTCCGGGTGTCGCGTTTGACGCCGATTGCAATCGGCTCGGCTACGGCGGCGGCTATTACGATCGCCTGCTTGAGGACCTGGGCCCGTTCGCGGCCTTTGTTGCCGCGGCGTTTGCGCTACAAATCGTGGATCGTGTTCCGGTGGAACAGCACGACATCGCCCTCAATGTAGTCGTTACCGAAAATCAAAAGTACGTATGCAGCGAGTTTTTGAACCACGAACGATGAGCGATTCCAATCTAGCCATTATAGCGAAAAATATTCGCCAGGCCCGTACCCTGCGCGGCGTTCCGCCAGAGCGCTATCTCGTGCCGTTCAGCTCTGTGGCGGACCTTGTCGAGCGCCAAACGGCTGCCGCGCCCGACAAGGTTTTTCTCTTTTATCACAACGACGATACGGGCGAGCACGGGGAGTGGCGTTACCGTGAGTTCAATCGCCGCATCAACCAAGTCGCGAATCTATTGCGGGACGATTACGGCGTTCGTCGCGGCGACAAGGTCGCGACACTGGCGTTTAATCATCCCGATGCCGTGATCGCTTTTTTCGCGTGCTGGAAGCTGGGCGCGGTGGCGACGCCGCAGAACGCCGCGGAAGACGATAACCGTATTGCTTTTATTTTGAGGAATGCCGGATGTCGCGTGGTCTTGGCGGCGGCGGATTACGTCGCGCGTGCGAATGGGTTGAAGGCGGAGGCAGCTTGTCTCGAACACGTCGTTGCGATGGATGCGGCCTATCAAGCGAGGCTCGATGCGCTGAACGGCGAGTTCGGCCCTCCGGCGGAGAATATGCTGGAAGACCAGGCGTTGTTGGTCTACACCAGCGGCACCACCGGTGCGCCCAAGGGGGTGATGTTGTCGCAATACAATTTACTCAGCGATTGCAAAGGCGCGGCGGAATGGCAAAGCCTGACCTCGGACGTGCGCATGATGTGCGTGTTGCCCGTGCATCACGTGAATGGCCTTTGCATGACCCATATATTGCCGTTTTATGCCGGCGGCTCCGTTGTCCTCAATCGCGGATTCAAGGCCAGCATGTTTTGGCGGCGTATCGCCGAGCGGCAGGTGAATATCGTTTCCGTCGTTCCTACGATTTTGCAGTTCCTTTGTGAAGCCGATGAAGATATCTCCGGGCTCAATCTTAGCAGTCTGAGCCACATACTATGCGGCGCGGGAACGCTGTCTGTTTCGTTGGTGACCCGATTCTCAGACCAGTTCAAACACAAGATCGTCCATGGCTATGGCCTGTCGGAGACGACGGCTTTTGCCTGCCTCACGCCGCTGGATCTTACCCCCGAGGCGCATCGTCATTGGCTGACGCATTATGGCTATCCATCGATAGGTGCGGAGATCAACGTCAACGAGATCGCCATTCACGATCCTAATGGCAAAGAGTTATCCGCCGGCGAGAAGGGCGAAATCGTGTTGCGCGGTCATAATGTGATGCTCGGTTATTTCAATCGCGATGACGCCAATCAGGACGCGTTCAAGCACGGTTGGTTTCGCAGCGGCGACGAAGGATTCTTTCAAGTAGACAACACGGGACGCAAGTTCCTATTCATCACCGGGCGCATTAAGGAACTGATTAATCGCGGCGGCGTGAAATATAGCCCATTCGAAATCGAGGAAGTCTTGCAAGCGATCCCCGGCGTCAAAGTAGGACTCGCCATCGCGTTCGATAACGAATGGTACGGCGAGGAAGTCGGCGCCTATGTGGTCAAGGAGGAGGGCGCGATGCTGGCGGAAGGGGATGTACTTGCGGCGTGCCGCAAGGCGATGCCCTTTTCAAAATCGCCAAAAGTGGTCAAATTCGGCAGCGATGTTCCCGTGACGACGACAGGCAAATATCAGCGGCTCAAGCTAAAGGATTTATTCGTGACCTATCGCGACGTGCAATTCAAAGAAAACCAACCGTTAAGAGGAGGAAATCCATCATGACCGATTCATACGATACCCATCTAGATAAAAACAACGCGAACTTTACGCCGCTCACGCCGCTTTCGTTTTTGGACAAGGCCGCGTACGTGTTTCCCAATTGGCTCGCGGTGGTGCACGGCAGCGAGCGCCATACCTGGAAAGAAGAATATGTTCGCTGTCGCAAGCTGGCGTCGGCACTGAAGAAGCATGGCATCCGCGAAGGCGATACGGTGGCCGCCATGCTGCCAAATATCCCCGCCATGGTGGATATGCATTTTGGTCCGGCGATGATAGGCGCGGTGCTCAATGCGCTTAACACCCGGCTCGATGCGGAGGCCATTGCTTTCATGCTTGATCACGGCGAGGCGAAAATATTGTTCTGCGATCTTGAATATTCCGCCATCATCGAAAAGGCATTGGCCTTGGTCAAGCGAAAACCGTTGGTGATCGATGTAGTCGATCCCCTGTTCACTGGACCAGGCAAGCGCTTGGGCGCGACGGATTATGCGGCATTCCTGGAACAGGGCGACGCGAATTTCAAGTTTGCCTATCCGAGTGATGAGTGGAATGCCATCGCGCTTAACTACACTTCCGGCACCACGGGCAACCCTAAAGGCGTGGTCTATCACCATCGAGGCGCGTATATGAACGCGATCGGCAATGTCCTCACTTGGAATATGCAACGCCATCCGGTTTATCTCTGGACGTTGCCGATGTTTCACTGCAACGGCTGGTGTTTTCCCTGGACTATCGCGGCTCAAGCCGGGACGAATGTCTGCCTGCGCAAAGTCGACGCGAAGACGATTTTCGATCTCATGCGCGCGGAAAAAGTCAGCCACTATTGCGGCGCGCCGATCGTCCATTCCACCTTGATCAACGCGCCGGAGGAAATGAAACGGGGCATCGATCATCCGGTGTCCGCGATGGTTGCCGGCGCCGCGCCGCCGGCGGCAATGATCGAAGGCACGGAGCGGCTCGGATTCGATTTAGTTCACACCTATGGATTGACGGAGACTTACGGCCCGGCGTCCGGCTGCACGCCCCACAAAGAATGGCAAGATTTGTCATTGGAGCAGCGCGCCGAAAAGAATTCTCGCCAAGGCATGGCCAATTTGCTGCAGGAGGACATGGTGGTGATGGATCCTGAAACCATGACGCCGGTACCATGGGATGGCGAGACCATGGGCGAGATCATGTTCCGCGGCAATATCACCATGAAGGGTTATCTCAAAAATCCGCAAGCGACGGACGAGGCGTTCAGGGGCGGTTGGTTTCACACCGGCGATTTGGCGGTTACCTATGCGGATGGTTACTCCAAAATCAAGGATCGTTCCAAAGATATCATTATTTCCGGTGGCGAGAATATTTCCTCGCTCGAAGTGGAGGACATGTTGTATCGACATCCGGCGATCATGAGCGCCGCCGTAGTCGCTAAGCCGGATGAAAAATGGGGTGAGACACCCTGTGCGTTCGTGGAACTGCGCGACGGCGCATCGGTGACGCAGGAAGAAATCATCGCGTTTTGCCGCGAACGCCTGGCCGCTTTCAAATGCCCCAAGACCATCGTATTCGGCGACGTGCCGAAGACCTCGACGGGAAAAATTCAAAAGTTCCAACTGCGCGAACGCGCGAAAGGTCTGTAATGCGCAACTCGTCTTTTCTGGGGCTCGGCCCCCATGGTTTTCATCGCGTTGCCTACACCGAGTGGGGTGAGGCCGACAATCCGCGCGTGTTGATCTGCGTCCATGGCCTCTCGCGCAATAGCCGCGATTTCGATGTGCTGGCCGAGGCGCTACAAGGCCGGTATAGAGTGATCTGTCCCGACATCGTGGGTCGCGGCCAGAGCCAATGGATGAGCCATCCGAGCGACTACAGTTATCCGCAATACCTCGCCGATATGAACGCGCTGATCGCACGCGTGAATCCAGGCGAACTTCACTGGGCCGGCACCTCCATGGGCGGCTTGATCGGCATGATGCTGGCAGGGCAACCCAATACGCCGATTCGTAGGCTGGTGATGAACGACGTCGGGCCCTTCATTCCCAAAGCTGCGCTGGAGCGGCTCGCGCAGTATGTCGGCCGCGCGCCGGCCATGGAGAGCCTGGACGATGTCGAGCAGTATCTGCGGGTGGTGATGGCGCCGTTCGGCAAATTGACCGACGCCCAATGGCATCACATGGCAGAGCACAGCTCGAAACAATCTTCCAACGGAAACTTCTTGCTCCACTACGATCCCGCCATCGCCGATGTATTTAAGGGCGCGGCAATTCAGGACATTAATCTGTGGATGTTTTGGCAAGGCGTGACGTGCCCGGTGTTCGTGATTCGCGGTGCGGAATCGGATCTGCTGCTCGCTGAAACGGTCACACAGATGAAGGCCGGCAGAAGCAACGTGACGTCACTCGAAGTGCCGAATACCGGCCATGCGCCGGCGCTGATGGATGACGCGCAAGTTTCTGCCGTGCGAAATTTCTTGTTGGAAAGTTAACTCCGCCAACATCAGGAGCAATCGTAATGCCGCAATCAACCGGCCGTTAGCACGCTCAGTCTGGTTCCCGCGCGCCGCGCGCCTGTGGGGAATCGGCCTGCGCGGCAATAACGGTGCGCCTTCCAGGCAGGCATTGCCGGGAGCCAGGCGGGATAAGGACCGTGGCGCTGGTCGACTATAATATCGCTTTGACCGACACATCAACGAGGAGCAGCAAATAATGAGATTAAAAGACCAGGTAGCCATCGTCACGGGCGCGGCCAGCGGGTTTGGCGCGGAAATATCACGTCGCTATGTGGCCGAGGGCGCCAAGGTCGCGGTTGCCGATATGAATGAAGAGGGCGCAAAAAAAGTCGCCGCTGAACTCGGCGCAAATGCATTCGCCATTAAGTGCGACGTCACCAAGCGCGCCGACATCGGTGCGCTCGTCGCCGCGACGCTGAAAAATTTCGGCACGCTCGATATAGTCGTCAACAACGCCGGTTACACCCATAAAAATCAACCGTTGCTCGATGTCGATGAGGCCACGTTCGATCGTGTGTTCGAGGTGAACGTGAAATCCATTTACTTCATGACGCTGGCGACCGTGCCTATCCTGCGCGCGAAAAAGCGCGGTTGTATTATCAACATCGGCTCCGTGTCCGCCATGCGGCCACGTCCTGGCTTGGTGTGGTACAGCGCCTCCAAAGCGGCGGTCAACATATTGTCTAAAGCCATGGCGGCCGAACTCGGACCCGACAACATTCGCGTGAATGCCGTCGCGCCGGTGATGGCGCCGACGGGCTTGATCGAATCCTTCATGGGCCTGCCCGATACCCCGGAGAATCGCAAGAAATTCGTCAGTAATATTCCGCTCGGCCGGTTAGCGACCCCGCTAGATATCGCGAAGGCATGCGTCTACCTCGCGTCCGATGATGCGGATTTCATCACCGGTGTCGAGTTTCCGGTGGATGGCGGAAGATCGGTTTGATTGCCGATCGCGGCGCCATTTGAACGGCGGTAGGGTGACCGAGCGCTAGGCTAATACCTCCAGACAGAAAAATTATTTACCGAGGATGCGCGGCATCGCGTCAACGCCGGCCTTGGCGACCTGGCCGTCTTCCGTCGATTTCATCCCACTCACGCCGACCGCGCCGATGACCTTGCCGTCGTGGATGATGGGCAGGCCGCCTTCCAATGGCAGTGCACCTTTCAGGCCGATGATGGCATTGCGGCCAGCGGCGATGGCGTCTTCGAATACTTTCGTCGCGCGCTTGAACGCGGCGGAGGTTTGCGCTTTCAGGATGGCGACGTCGATGCTGCCATATTGCGTGTTGTCGAGCTTCGCGAGATGCACCAAATGGCCGCCTTCATCGACGATAGCGATGGCGACGGTCCAATTATTCTTCACTGCCTCGGCCTCCGCGGCGGCGGAGATTTGCTTGGCGACTTCCAGGGTGAGCGCCATGCGGTTGGCCAGGTCGGCGGCGAAGCTAGATGTTGATACGATGCTGAAGACTACTGCCGCTAGGGCGAGTTTGCGTTTCATTTCGATCTCCTCGGGAAAATGATGTTGTCACGGATTTCGGCGCCCTCGATGGTTCATCTTCGAGGGGAACCGGCAAATTTTTACTAACCCCGTCCGACGAATGGCATCTTGGTCGCCATGATCGTCATGAATTGCACGTTGGTTTCCAGCGGCAGATTCGCCATGTGGAGAACCGCTTGGCCGACGTGGTCGACGTCCATCAATGGCTCCACGGCGATCAGGCCGTTGGCTTGCGGCAGGCCGTTGACCGCGCGGCGGATCATGTCCGTCGCCGCGTTACCGATGTCGATTTGGCCGCAGGCGATGTTGTATTTGCGGCCGTCGAGCGATGCGGATTTCGTCAAGCCCGTGATGGCGTGCTTGGTCGAGGTGTAGGGCGCGGAATTCGGCCGCGGTGCATGGGCGGAAATCGAGCCGTTATTGATGATGCGGCCGCCCATGGGGTCTTGCGCTTTCATGATTTTGAACGCCGCTTGCGTGCAAAGAAACGGGCCGGTGAGATTGATGTCCACCACGCTCTTCCATTGTTCAAAGGTCAGGTCTTCGATCGGCCCGCCTACGCTCACGCCGGCGTTATTGAACAGCACGTCGAGGCGGCCGAAGACCTGTTTGGTTTTCTCAAACAACGCCGCGACGGATTTCGGATCGCTGACATCGGCGGATACCGCCAACGCGCGATCTCCCGCGCCCGACTCCTGCGCCGCCTGTTGCAGCGGTTCGAGCCGGCGCCCGGCAAGCACCACGCGGTAACCGTCTTTCAATAATGCCAGCGCCGCGGATTTGCCGATGCCGGTGCCCGCGCCCGTAACCAGCGCGACTTTGTTATGTGAACTCATGAAATGTTTTCCTCGTTGAATTGGGACCGTCGTTATTTTACCGCACACGTCGCTGCCTCACCCCCGACACTTCTCCCGGAGGGACAAGGGTGACGGCTGCCGCGTATGAAACTGTCGATTGTCACGAATTGTGCAACGCTCAATGGATTCCCGCCTGCGCGGGAATGACAATTTTATTTTCAATGCAGGGGATGGGTTTCGCTGCGCTCTACCCTTGGTACAAACCACGAATTAACCTTCCGTCCGCCTTAATTGCGGAAATAAAATCACGTCACGGATGCTCGGACTATCGGTCAGCAACATCACCAACCGATCGATGCCGATGCCTTCGCCCGCCGTCGGCGGCAGGCCGTATTCCAGGGCGGTGACGTAGTCTTTGTCCTTGAACATGGCTTCTTGGTCGCCGGATTCCTTGAGTTTCACTTGTTCGTCGAAGCGCGCTTCTTGGTCTTCCGGGTCGTTCAATTCGGAGAAGCCGTTGGCGATTTCGCGGCCGGCGATGAACAGTTCGAAACGATCCGTGATGTCGGGATTCTTATCGTTGCGCCGCGCCAGGGGTGAGACTTCGGCGGGGTAGTCGATGATGAATGTGGGTTGGATCAACAGCGGCTCCGCGGTTTCTTCGAACAGCGTCAATTGCATGCCGCCGAGACCATCGCCGGGTTTGGGAGCGGCATTCAAGCGATGTAATTCGGCGATGACGAAGCCGCGATCTTTCAACTGCGCATCCGTATACCGTGGGAAATATTTTTGGATCGCTTGCGTTGTGGTGAGGCGCGCGAACGGTTGGCCGAGATCGATGATCTGGCCTTGGTAGTTTACCTGTGTCGTGTCGAGGACTTGCTGCGCTACTTCGCGTACCATGGTTTCCGTGAGGTCCATGAGGTAGCGGTAGTCGCGATAGGCCTCGTAGAATTCCAACATGGTGAATTCGGGATTGTGACGCGTCGAGATGCCCTCGTTGCGGAAGCTGCGATTGATCTCGAACACTTTTTCCATCCCACCCACCACCAAGCGCTTGAGATAGAGCTCCGGCGCGATGCGCAGGTAAAGCTCCATGTCGAGGGCGTTGTGGTGCGTTTTGAAAGGCCGCGCCGCCGCGCCGCCGGGGATGGCATGCATCATCGGCGTTTCGACTTCCAAATAGCCACGCGCCACCAGGAATTCGCGGATGCCCTGGATGATTTTCGAGCGTGTGATGAACACCTTGCGCGTGTCTTCGTTGGTGATCAAGTCTAAATAACGTTGACGATATTTTTGTTCTTGATCGCTGAGGCCGTGGAATTTTTCCGGCAACGGCCGCAGCGATTTCGCGAGCAGCCGTAACGAGTTTACTTTGATCGACAACTCGCCGGTCTTGGTTTTGAACAGTGTGCCTTCCGCGCCGAGGATGTCACCCATGTCCCAATGTTTGAAGGCGTCATGCACCGCGTCGCCGGTGATATCGTTAGTTATGTAAAGTTGGATCCGGCCTGTCATATCCTGAATCGTGGCGAAGCTCGCTTTGCCCATCACGCGCTTCAGCATCATGCGGCCAGCGACGCACACGGTGACTAGCTGCGCGTCGAACACTTCGTTGGCCTTCGCGCCGTGCGCATCGTGCAGCAACTGGGCGTAGTCCTTGCGATCGAAATCGTTGGGAAAGGCGATGCCCTGCTGACGTAAATCGCGCAGCTTGGCGCGCCGTTCTTCGACGATTTGACTCGAATCTTGAATCGGTTGTTGTTGGTCTGACATGAGTTAGATCCCTTGCTTCAAACTGGCGCTGATAAACACGTCGAGGTCGCCATCGAGTACGGCTTGGGTGTTGCCGATTTCGACGTTGGTGCGTAAGTCTTTGATGCGCGATTGATCCAACACGTAGGAGCGAATCTGGTGACCCCAGCCGATGTCG
>JAYTGZ010000141.1:0-8467 GCA_043733025.1 Pseudomonadota bacterium
GAGGTGGTCAATCCGGAAAGCGACAAACGCTACCGCGACTACTGGATGGCCTATCACAAACTTAGCGAACGCAAAGGCGTCACGCCGCAATTCGCCAAGGTGGAAATGCGCCGCCGCTTCACCTTGATCGGCGCGATGCTGATCCATATGGGCGACGCCGACGGCATGATCTGCGGCACCTTCGGCAGCAACGAACACCACTTGCAGTACATCGATCAAATCATCGGCAAGCGAACGGGCGCCAATGTCTATGCGGCGATGAACGGTTTGATATTGCAAAATCGCCAAGTGTTCATCGTCGATACCCACGTCAACCTCGATCCCACCGCCGCGGAAATTGCCGAGATCACCCTGATGGCAGCGGACGAGCTGCGCCGCTTCGGCATCCTTCCCAAGGTAGCGTTGTTGTCCCACTCGAATTTCGGCAGTTCCAACGGCCCGTCCGCAATCAAAATGCGCCGGGCTTTAGACATAATCCAAAGCCAAGCGCCACAACTCGAGGTCGACGGCGAGATGCACGGCGACAGCGCCCTGGATGCGGCGGTGCGTAAATCCATCTTCCCCAGTTCGCGCCTCACGGGCGAGGCGAATTTGCTGGTCATGCCGAATATGGACGCGGCGAATATCGCTCATAATTTATTGAAAACAACGGCGGGCGGAGGCATCGCCGTGGGGCCGATCTTGCTCGGGGCGGCTCGCGCTGTACACATTCTCACGCCTTCGGCGACCGTAAGGCGTATTGTCAACATGACGGCACTGGCGGTAGTTGATGCGCAGAACCACAGTCGCGCTCGCTGACAACGGCGCCGCCTTGGTATAAAGTATATAAACAGCGCTTGCGCGCCGGCATAAGTAGCGAGACGTCCATAAACCTAGTGCGGTTTCCACGAAGGAAATGCATTGACCGTAAAAGTAGCGGTTAAAGACTTAACGAAGGGCATGTTTGTGGCTGAGCTGGATCGGCCATGGTTGGACACGCCATTCCTCCTCCAGGGATTCATTCTCGACAGCGACGCAGACCTGGCGCAGATTCAACAACTGTGCAACCATGTTTTTGTCGACCCCGCGATATCGACGCCTGCGTCGCTAGCAAAGTTGTCGCTGCCGAAAGCGGAGGCAGATGCAGGCCGCCATCGCCTACAAGCCTCTACGCGTCCACAAGTGATCATCACTAGCACGGAATCGGTGAAGAAACCTTCGCTACTGGCTGGCCTTGGGGAAAAAACGGACGCTCCCGATGTCAGCAGCGACCAAGCGGTGCGCGGCACGACGGGCGACCCGGTGGTCACTTACTATAAGGACGCACCGAGCCGTCCCAAGCGCCCGATCTGGCAAAAAGCCGAGGCATCCGAAACATCGATCCCTGCCGATGAGCCCGGTCATCCCGGAGACCCTAGCGTAATCATGTCGCCGCGAAAAGACACAATAGAACGGCCCGGCCTGTTGAAGCAAATCCTGTCGACGCTGCGCTCCAAGTCCAAACACGTCGAGGAACCGGAAGATGCGGTCCGCTTTACGGATTCTTTCATCAGCAAGCCGCTCATCCGCATCTCCGACAACAAAATCGTCCTGGAAGCCGACCTACTGGAAGCGAAACAGGTTCACCTTAAGTCCCGCGAAATGATCCGCGACCTGGTCGAAGACCTGCGCCGCGACCGCCCGGTCAATATCGAAAAAGTAAACGAAGTGATCGACGAAATGATCGAGAGCGTGGGCAAAAATCCCGATGCATTGTTGTGGCTCACCAAGCTCAAGAGCCGTGATTCCTACGCCTACGATCATGGCATTGACGTCGCGGTTTACCTGCTGGCGTTCGGCCGCCACCTCGGCCACCCGAAGGATAAAATGCAAATTCTCGGCGTCAGCGGATTGATGCAGGACATCGGCAAACTGCGTGTCAGAGAGCAGCTCCTCGCCAAGTCCGGCAAGCTGTCTCCGGAAGAGTTCCAAGAGATGCAGTTTCACGTCAACCACAGTGTCGAGATCTTGCGCCAGACCGCCGGCATTCCCAAGGACGTGTTGATGGTGGTCGCGCAGCACCACGAACGGCTCAATGGTAGCGGTTATCCGAGCGGCCTGAAGGGTGATCAGATTCACTCTTTCGCTGCCATGGCGAGCATCGTCGATACCTTCGAGGCACTGGTGAGCCAGCGCCCCTATGCCGAAGCGATTTCAACTCATCAGGCGTTGCAGCAACTCAACCGCTGGAAGGGCACTTCGTTCCACGAAGCACTCACGGAACAATTTATTCAATGCATCGGCATTTTCCCCATCGGTAGTCTGGTGGAACTCAACACCGGCGACGTCGCCGTTGTTATCGGGCAGCACAAAGTCAGGCGGCTCAAACCCAAGATCATGTTGTTATTGGACCCCGACAAACGACCATATCAATATCCCGCAACGCTGGACCTCATTAGCGATCCCATGAGCGACGACAAGACGCCCTACCGCATCAAACGGGATCTACCCACGGGTGCCTATGGGATCGATCCACAAGAGTTTTATCTTTAAAAAACTACTGCGGCGCCCGTCTGGGGGCTGGCCTAGGGCCACGTCGTTGCCCGGTGCTCGGAATCCTCATGTACCTTTGGGTACATTCCGGTTCCTGCGCGCCGTGCGCCTCGCATACGGGCGTCCTCGCTACGTTTTTTAACTGCCTGCGACGGCAATCAAAATCTTGAGCGGGCGCATCGGTGCGCATCGGTGCGATTGACACCGATACCCAAAAGCCTATATTTTAATGATGATTCCGCCCGACCAACGCCTTTCCAAACTCGTCCACGTCCCGGAGACCTCCGTCGATCTTGCCGAGTGCGCGCTGCTCATCGCGCAGCATGAATATCCCAACCTCGACATCGCCTTTTATCTGCGGGAACTGGATGATGTCGCCAGCCGATTGAAACAACGGCTACCGGCCGATGCTTCCAAGCCCCGCGTGATCAGCATGATCAATGACTTCCTGTTTCGCGCATTGGGTTATTGCGGCAATCACGACGATTACTACGACCCGCGCAACAGTTGCTTGAACGACGTTATCGATCGCCGCACCGGCATCCCGATCACCTTATCTATCCTATACATGGAAATTGGCCGCCGCCTTGGCTTGCCGTTGCAAGGCGTATCGTTCCCCGGGCATTTCCTGGTGAAATGCATCTCGGACCACGGCGTCATCGTGCTGGATCCTTATAATCGCGGCATCAGCCTGTCGGAGCGCGACTTACGCGAACGGCTGAAACAAACCTCGGGCTTGGACAAAGACACCGAGGTTCCGCTGAGCGTGTTGTTGCGGCCCGCCACCCAGCCCGAAATCCTCACCCGGCTGGCGCGCAATCTGAAGGGAATTTATGCCGATCGCGGCGCATTGGAAAAACTGATTGGCATCACTAATTTCATTGTCGCCATTAACCCCAGCGATGCGAAGGAGCTGCGCGATCGCGGCATGACCTACTACCAGCTCGACTGTTACCGTGCGGCGTTGGCGGACTTAGAGCTCGTGGTGGCTATGGATAGCGATGCCGCGGAGGACGATGCAACGCGCGACCTCATCGCCGAACTCAAACAGAAAACCCGCTTGCTCAACTGATAGAGACGTATGTGTCTTTCTCTTTCTTCGAAATCCCAGCAACCACCGAACCTGATGTGGCTCCCAAGCCGATCACTGAAATAATCAAGAACTGATGCGCGGAAACATAAATCGCATCTGCAAACCCGCGCCGGACGACCGATCGCTCAACAGTATCTCCACACCGTGGGCATCGGCGATACGCTTGACAATAGCCAATCCCAATCCGCTACCGGCGCCAGCACTCCCCTCGCGGCGATAAAAGCGGTCGAACACCCGTTGCCGTTCTTCCTCGAGTATCCCCGGCCCGGTATCGCTGATATCGAGGATTGCGCGGCCATCTTTTCGCGCTAGCACCACATCGATCGCGCCCATCGCTGGGGTGTAGCGAACGGCGTTGTCGATCACATTACCGATCATGATGCGCACAGCGTTCGCATCGCCGCGAACGTCAATGGCTTGTTCGGCGTTCACCCGCAACTCGATGCCCTTGGCCTGGGCGAGTGGGACATGCTCCGCGATCACGTCGGTGACAAGCGATGAGAGATCGATCGGAGTGAGCGATGTTTGCGTTACCCCGGCCTCCTGCCGCGCGAGCAACAGTAACTGCTGCACTAAATGGGTCGCCCGCTTCAGCCCTTCTTTTAAGTAAGCGAATGCCAGCTTGCGTTCCGCGTCCGTGGTCGCCCGTTCCGCCAACTGCGCTTGCAATTGCAGCGCCGTGAGTGGAGTACGCAGTTCGTGGGCGGCATCGGCGACGAAGTCGCGCTGGGTCTGCATGGCTCGATCGAGCCGCTGCAAGAGCTCGTTCAAGGCCATCGCCAACGGTTTGAGTTCCCCCGGCAAGTTTGCCTCTGGCACCGGATGGAGGACATCGGGATTGCGTTCGCGCACGGCGAGGGCAAGCTGTTCCAGCGGCCGCAGACCACGGCCGACAATGAACCAGATGAGCACGGCCAAGCCCACCAATAACCACAGCGCCGGCATCATGGTTCGCAGCGCCAGAGACGTCGCGAGCTGCGCGCGGATTTCCGCGGGTTGCGCCGTTTGAATGAACAATCCGCTGGCCGCCATGCTGAATACGCGCCACTCACCCTCATCGGTTTTTACATTCTGATAACCCGGATCGGTGCGCGGCGGCAGTGCTTTGTGGGGATGGGAAAAATATCGCTTCACTCCGGCTTCGGTCCAAACTTGGATGACGAAGTCATAGTCTATTTCTTCTTCCAGGGAGCCCATGACGTTCGATTCGCCGAAGACGTGGTCCTGTAAGGTCAGCGCGATTTGCTTGAGCTGATAATCGAACAACTGGTTTGCTTCCACTCGAGCCCGGTGATAGACGCTCACACCGGCAACGGCAATGGCGATGCACACGGCGGACAACAGCCACAGCAGGAGCCGCTGGCGTATGGACATCAGGACTTCGCCAACCTATAGCCGATGCCGCGAACATTGCGAATCAAATCGCGGCCGAGCTTTTTACGTAGATTGTGAATGTGGACTTCCACCGCATTGCTGTCGACTTCTTCGTCCCAGCCATACAGCCGTTGTTCCAACTGCGCGCGGGACAATACCGCGCCGGCGCGATCGATCAGGGCCTCGAGCAGGGCGAATTCCTTCGCCGAGAGCGGAATTTCCTTGGCGCCGATGAAAGCTTGGTGGGTAGCCGGGTTGAGCGCCAACTCGGCGAAGCGCATGATGGTTTCGCTGCGGCCACTCTGGCGCCGGAGCAGCGCGCGGATGCGGGCCGACAACTCGTCCAGATCGAAAGGCTTGACCAGGTAATCGTCGGCGCCGCTGTCCAGGCCCACAACTCGATCGGCCACGGCATCGCGGGCAGTGAGCACCAGTACGGGGATACTGTTGTTGTTCGCGCGCAACCCACGGAGCACCTCCAAACCGCTCTTCTTGGGCAAGCCCAAGTCGAGCAACAGGAGTGCGTACGGTTCGCTTTTCAGGGCGGTTTCAGCAGCCTTGCCGTCCTGCACCCAATCTACGGTGAATCCATCCTGTCTCAACCCGAGCCGGACGCTCTCGCCAATCATGGCGTCGTCTTCGACCAACAGTAAGCGCATGGCGATTGGGCTAGAGGGACTGAGGCGTTGAGTTTAGCGGAAGTGGAGCGAAAAGAGACGCTTGGCGATGAGGAAGGTAAGCGTTGCCGCCAAGCGCACCGGCAAGCCCATCGGATTGCACCGATGCTGCTTGCAGGCTTAAATCTATTAGGACGGTTTGACCATCTTCTTTTTGCCGTGATGCTTGTTGGCGTGACGTTTCATTTTCTTGCCGGCGTCAGCTTTTTTGCCATCGGTAACGGTGTTGGCAGCCTTCGTTGCTTCCGCCGCGGCCGTAGCGGTGGGTGCGGCATCCTTTGCAGCGTTGGCGATGCCGGCGGCGGACAGGATTGCGACAATTGATGCGAGAGTCATTGCACGTGCGATGTTCATAGGGATATTTCCTTGAATTGAGTTTATCAACGTTCGGCCAGAAATTTCTCTACGCCTTGGTGCGCATAATGACGCGCGGTACTTAAGGCAGGCTTAAGGCCGAGCAAAAAATTTTCCCTACGTTGTTCGCTGTGAATCTCTTCAGTTTTACTTAAGTATGGACGCTTACCATTCGCTCAAGCGTTGTTGGACTATCGAAACGCAAGATATCGATGTTTGATGCGCCGTAGCCCGTTTATATAAACTTTATGGAGACAGACCATGTTGAAAAAAATATTACTGATCGCAGCGACCATTTTCACGTTTGCTAACGCCGCGTTTGCCGCAACTGACGTCAATACCGCCGACAAGACCGCTCTCGATGGCATCAGGTCCATCGGACCCAAAACCGCTGACGCCATCATCAGCGAACGCACCAAAAGCGGCAAGTTTAAGGATTGGGATGATTTCATCCGCCGGGTGAAGGGTGCGGGTCCTAAAAATGCGGCGAAAATGTCCGCAAGTGGTTTGACCATCAACGGCGCCGCTTTCGCCAGCGCGCCAGCCGCCGCACCGAAGCCGGCCGAAAAGCCCAAAGAAAAGAAATAAGGGAACACGTTTGATCAAAGCGCCCGCCGGGCTCCCCAGGCGGGCGCTTTTTTCTTGGGCTGAAATAAACATATTTTTAAACATATAGTTATTAGCCTCACTCTGGCGTGACAGCGGTTGCATGGGTGAACTTTTTGGGTGACTAGCACTCTACGACAGAGAGTGCTAAACTACTTTCCACATTGGAGGTTACTATATGAACACGATGCAGTTGCCGGTACCGAGTCTTAACGTCGCCAGCCTGGAAAACTACATCCACGCGGTTGGGCGTTTCCCGCTGCTCACGCAGGAGGAGGAACTCGCACATGGCCGTAAGCTGAAACTCGACAACGATCTGGAAGCGGCACGCCATTTGGTCACCTCCCATTTGCGTTTCGTGGTGTCCATCGCGCGCCGTTATCTCGGTTACGGCCTGCCCCACGCCGATTTGATCCAAGAAGGCAATATCGGGCTGATGAAAGCGGTGAAGCGTTTCGATCCGGAGCGCGGCGTGCGCCTGGTTTCCTTCGCCGTCCACTGGATCAAGGCTGAAATTCACGAATACATTCTGCGCAACTGGCGCATGGTCAAGATCGCCACCACGAAACCGCAACGCAAACTGTTCTTTAATCTGCGCAGCATGAAGACCAGCCTGGGCGCCATGTCGCAAAAAGAAATTCAGGCTATGGCAAAAGTATTGGGCGTGAAGCCCGCGGAAGTCGTCGAAATGGAAACGCGTTTGTCCGGCCAGGATGTGTCGCTGGAACCGATGCGTGACGATGATGACGACTGGGTCAGCCCGATCGCCTATCTGTCCGACCCGGACGCGGAACCTTCGCGCCTGTTGGAGAAAGCGGAAACGGCAACCGTTGGCGCCCAGAGCCTGGAAGGCGCCCTGTCGAACCTAGACGGCCGCAGTCGCCGCATCATCGAGGCACGCTGGTTGCGCGAGGACAAGGATCAGGCGACGCTGCATGATCTCGCAGCCGAGTTCTCGGTATCCGCCGAGCGTATTCGCCAGATTGAACAAAAAGCGATGCAGAAAATGCGTGGGCTGTTGCGCGCTGCGTAATCGCATTCCTTCGCAGATGAATTGAGGCCCGCAAGTCGGGCCTCAATTTTTTGTGGACATGACTGAAGAACCGCATGGATATTACCTTTCCAGGCACCCCATGCCACAAGGCAATATCCATGCGGCGCCTGGCAGCAGGTCCGGAATAATCCTAGAATCTGCAATTGAACGCATTCGAGTGTGCGATTGACGAATGTCTAGCGAATGGCCGGACTCTGAAACATGTCGACAATTGCAGCGACGACGCGTGCGCATGCCTACTCCGTCAGCACCGCATATTCCGAAACTAGCACGGTGTGGCTTGCCGTGAACAGCTTGCCTGGGTGAGCAAGGAGCCCGATAGGAAATCGCTGTCGTCCAGCGCAATCGACCGAGTGTCTGCGTATGGTTTGCTCGTAACCTGGCAAAGAATCCAATCGCCGCGACCCGCATTTGCGACCACCACAGCCGGCCGTATCTTGGAATGCGACAAGTCTGAGAATTAGAAACGGAACGAGAACTATCGTACCGATTGCAGGTGAGACCACGCCGCGTCCTCTTCCGGACGATTCCAATCCTCAAGCGCGGCCTCGCTCAGCAACGCGGATTCGTGTATCGGAACGGTGGCTTCATCTTCGAGAATCAGTACTAGCGCCCGACGTGGCGCCGGGAGACGTACGGGCTCCGAAAGTTCAACTCTGCCTTGCACGTCAACAACGGGTTCAATGGTGCGGATCATTTATCCTAAAAACGGCAGTTGACAACAAGCAAGCGGCTCGAAAGCCCCATGGATAGCCATTCTTGCGGGTTTCGCCTGGTCACCAATTAGGTGAATTTTAA
>JAYTGZ010000142.1:0-6722 GCA_043733025.1 Pseudomonadota bacterium
TACTCGAGCGCTCCGATGATGGTTATCGCCTTTCGGGATCGTTGCCGGGTCCCGCTATTCCCGCATCGCTGCAAGACTCGCTTATGGCGCGGCTCGACCGCCTTGCACCAATCAAGGAGATTGCGCAACTGGGTGCGACGCTAGGCCGGACTTTCAGCCACAAACTGCTGGCAGCGGTCGCGCAACTGGACGAGGCGAAACTCGACGCAGCGCTCGGTCAACTCGTTACGGCGGAACTGCTCTATCGCCACGGGCAGCCGCCGGAGGTGGCCTATGAGTTCAAGCACGCGCTGGTCCGCGACGCGGCATACCACTCGCTGCTGAAAAGCACTCGCCATCTGTACCACGGGCGCATCGCGCAGGCGCTGGAGGATCGCTTTTCAGGCATCGCCGAGAGACAGCCCGAATTGGTCGCCCATCACTACACGGAAGCGAAGATTGCCGATCGGGCGATCACGTTCTGGATCAGGGCCGGGCAAAGGGCGGTCGCGTGCTCGGCCAACGTGGAGGCGATCGACCACTTCCGCAAGGCGCTTGATCTGTTGCAAATGCTGCCGGACACTTCCGCCCGCACGCAACAGGAGTTGCAGATCCGGATCGCGCTAGCCGTACCGCTCACTGCAACTTCCGGCTACGGGGCTGCGGAGGTTGTGCACACCTATTCACGTGCGCGCGAGTTGTGCGAGCAGCTCGGTAGCACCTCTGAGCTTTTCCCGGCGCTCTATGGGATGTGGCGTTACCACCTGCTACGCGCTCAGTTCGCGGCGGCGCGTGAAGTGGCGCAGAAGCTCTTGTCGTTCGCCGAAAGCGCGCAGGAGCCAGTTTTCCTGATGGCCTCGCATCGCGCGTTGGGCGCTACTCTTTTCTACGGCGGCGAGTTGATCATGGCGGAAGAGCATCTAGAGACTGCGAGCTCGCTCTACACAAGCCACGGCGATCTTGGACTGACGCGCATGCAGACTTACGATGTGGTGGATCCGCAGGTCGCCTCCTTATCCTACGCGTCGTGGGTGCTCTGGCTTCGCGGCTACCCCGAGCGCGCCTGGGCGCTCAGCAAAGACGCGGTGGCGCTCGCGCAAAAGCGCGCCCATCCATTCAGCTTGGTGCTCGCGCTTAGCTTCTCCGCCTGGCTGCATCAGTTTTGCCGCGACCCCGACCAAGCCTGGGCGCGTGCGCAGAACGCGCTCGAGCTTGCGACCGAGTGCGGGTTTCCGTTCTGGGTAGGGTGGAACGAGATTCTCGGAAGCTGGGCGCGGGGTGAAACCAAGCCCGGCGAGGATGAGGCGGCACGCATCCGCCAGGGTCTGGTTTCGTGGCGCGCGCAAGGCTCCGATCTCGGGACGACGTACTTTCTCACGCTTCTCGCCGAAGCGCACGCGAGGAACGGGCAAATCGATGCGGGCTTGGAGGTGCTGGCCGAGGCACAGTCGATGAGCGACGAGACAGGCGAGCGCTTCTGGCTGGCGGAACAGTTGCGGCTGCGCGGCGAGCTGCTGCGGCGGCGCGGCGCGCCGTTCCGCAGCGAGGCCGAAGCATGCTTCCAGCAGTCCTTGGAGGTTGCGCGTCGCCAACAAGCGAAATCTCTCGAACTGCGTGCCGCGACCAGCCTAGGTCGCTTCTGGCGCAGCGACGGCAAACTTGCCGAGGCACGAACCGTACTCAGCGAGGCCTGCGACTGGTTCAAGGGGGGGCTGTCTACGGCCGATCTAACCGATGCGCGCGCATTGCTGCAGGAACTTTCCGCGTGAGTTTGCGCCGCTTGCACTTCACTAAATCCCGTTTGTCCAAAATTTCAGAGGAGCATCCAGCATGCCCGTGACCATTGCGTTAGGAACCGAAGATCGCGTCTCGCAGTTGTATTCTTTTCCGAACTCGCCAACTTGCGTGTGGACCCTGTCGGAGACGGTAAAGCACTGGTTCGACATGACGCTGGAGCGTGACGGCTTGGCGGAGAAAGGCGCTCGCGCCAGCGTGAGTGTTGGGACCCAGGGAGTTGTAGTGACTCTTAACGGCCCGGATTCGGTGCAAGATCAGTTGAAGCTGTACGAGATTCGGCTGCCGCGATTTCTCAATGACGGCTGGGACGCGCTGACCAACGTGGTGCCCAAGCTCAAAGCGGACAAGAAGTGGGACCCCAACCCGGATACGCCGAAACCGGGTGAGCCAACGTATCACCCGTGGCGATTTTTCTTGCCGCACGGCATGGCCATGCTCAATCAAAAGGCGTTGTTATTTTTCCATTACCCGCCGATCCGGTTGCTTGACACGAATCAGGATTACTTGGACGACCCGGTGCCGGTGCGTTGCGAAGAATTGCTCACGGCGAACGGCGTCTCGTCTAGCGATCTACCGTTGTTCAACACCGTCATGGACGCCACGCCGATCGGCGCCGAAGACGACCAGGGATCGAAGAAGGCGGGTGATCCGACCTGGGGAGTAATCCCGATTCAGTATTTTCACGATTACCAGAAGGCAGAGGTCAAGCTGCTGCTCAACACGTCGTTGAAAAACCCGGCCTACACAGTGCCAATCGTGGTTTACGGCGCGCATCCGTTGGCGACGTTCAATGCCCTATACGGAACGAAACTGGCGACCAACCAAGTCACGGAGACGGAGATCATTACCGGCAAAAAGACGGTCGTGATGGCCTCAACGCACCCGTACGTGTTCTACGGAACGGCACAGGGTTTCGATGCGATCGGCTCCGGCAAGCTGGTGAACCTCGACGGTGCAACCGCGCAAATGATCAGAGACCTAGTCGTTGCGCGCTGGCTCAAGTCGATGTCCGACAACCCGGCTCAAGATCCAAGTGCCGTGCTGAAAGATAGTCAGAAATATTGGAGCGATCCGGCTCAGGCGCCCACCGTCACGGCGCTAGTGAATCACCAGGGATCATTGAAGTATTCCGACCCGACCACGCTGACCTTCGAGTTCCTCATACCGTTGCCGAGGTTGGGCCAAACGTCGCAACCCGCCGCGGTCGCGGTGACGACGCCAACTCAACCGACAGCACAACCAGTCTCTGCAAGCACTCCTAACAAACCTTAAGGAAGCGGCACTATGCTCAACGTCGTTAGCGATTCAGGAAAACCTGTCGATTGGTGGTTCATGTAAAAGATCTCGAAAGAGTCGCGGACTCCGTCCGGAAAGCCCGTGACCGGCGTTACTGGCGGTGAGTATGCCTATTTTGATTCCGAAATGGCGGAGCAATCCGCGGCAAAACCCGTGCTGTCGCCCAATCGCGTCGGAACGAACCAAGGCGCGCTGTACAACACGCTCGCTCCCCCCTTCACTGACGTGGCGAAAGCCAACAAGAGTCTCGGCTGGTTCTCCTACAACGACGAGGAACGTCTCGACCCACGCGGCAAAGGGACCGGCCCGGAGGATCGCGGGCATTGCAAAGGCGTGCTCGCGTTTGATCTTACGAGCAACTCCGCGTTTTGGTTGATCCACTCGGCGCCGCTGCTTCCGATGACGGCTGCGTACAAATATCCCGACACCGGTCTCAAGATGGCGCAGACGTATTTGTGCATTGCGTTAGCCGATGCCGACACGAGCAAACACATCGCTCAACTGATGTATGACGGCCACGGCCCGAACGTGAACGTGGCATCGGATCTGCTTCGGAAAGGTCCGGCGCAACAAAATGGATTCGATCCTAACGCGCTTCCATTGACCGACGTCGGAAAATTGCTTGGGAATGACGACCCACGCGTCTTGCTGATGCAGAACCTCAACGGCTCGATCAAGCCGCCGTTGAAACCGTATTCTGGGCGCGTTCCGTTCAGCTCGCGCGGCGGCCAGAAATTCCTCGCCATCGCCAAGAACAAGGCCTGGGGAAACAAGCAAGACGATCCGGGCGGCGTGAAAGATTTCTACGACGATCTCGTCGGCGTGGTGCTCAACGAGGACATCGAAGTCGAAACCTGGGAAAACGCCGGCAACAAGATTCCGCCGGAAGTAGATAACGGCGAGGCTCACAAAGTGGAAAATATGAAATCAGTGAATCTCGCGCCGCTGGGCATTCCCTACTCCTGGTCCGAGGACGTTGATCACGCCAAGCTGGCGATCTCGGATCGCAACAATCCGCAAGATTCAGATCGTTGGGTTTGCGTCGGAGACATCAATTTCACTGATGCGCAGGAACGCCGGGGTGGGGGCACTGTCGCCTTTCAATGCGTTCCGCTGTGGAACAGTCTATTGCAGGTGCTGTCTGCTCAGCAAGAGGCTGGCGGCAAGCCCACGTCGCGTCCAAGCAAGCCCGCGTCCTCAGCGGAGAAACCGACTTCTAACAAGAAACCAGCTTCTGCGACGAACCCAGCAACAGCCAAGAAATCAGTAGCAGCGAAGAAACCTCCAGCGGCCAAGAAGCCAGCACCAGCGAAGAAACCAGTAGGGAAGAAGGCTTCCGTCGGAACAAGGAAGACCGCGATTGCGGCAAAGAAATCCACCGTGGTGAAAAGGAAGTCGATCCCCATTGCGAAGTCGTCAAAGAAAGCCAGCGGCGCGATGCGCCACAAAGCCGTTAAGCCGAAGGTCAAGACCGCCCGAACCGCGACGACGAGAGGAACTCAGAAGAACAAGGCCAAAGGCACTAAAAAAAGAACGATCTGATCAGTGGGTGCTGGCCTGCGTCATTGCGTGAGGCGCGAACCTGCTGCGCGAAGGCGAGGAAGTGCGCTTCAAATTCTTCGCTCAGGTCTTTTGGAAAAGCTGCTTTCTTTGAGTTTAGGAAGCGTTGTTGTGAATTAAGCAGCACTTTGACTCGCCAGTCTGACAACCCTTGTGTATAGGAATTTCAAACGCCCTTTCTGGCCAACCATCAATGTATCGCTACGCCGGCGAAGCGTCAATTGCCGCTCAACGGGCGGCGTCGTGGACTGAAAATTGCTACTTTGCGCAGATATTTCGAGCCGTTGATGGGGTAGAACGGGCTGATTTCGCGCCGTCTTGGGCGTTTGCCCGAACGCCGGCCGAGCGGGATCGTCGGCTTGCGTTGGGCAACCGGTTTCGGCTCTCAAGCCGCTTGGAACAGATGGCCCGAGACCCGCCACTCGAGTTGGCGTGCGGGTGAGCGCGGCGGGGCGCGGGTGGGCAAGCCCAGGTGAGCCAGGAGTGGCTGGCCTCGGGCCTTTCGCACAATGACCGGCGCATCCTCGATAGCCGCGATGATCAATATACAGTGGCGATGCCGCGTCAGCGGCGCGCATGGTTCTCGGGGCTGTGGAGTGCGGCGCTTGATCCGCCGCGTATCCCGGATTTAGCAAGAAATACTTCCTAATGAATAATCTCGGATTATTGAACGACTTGCCCGTCCACTCAATCGGACTCAACTCAGCGGTCGCCAGTAATCAAATGTGGTGGGCTTAAGCCCTTCGCGCTGGCAGTACGCGTTACGTGAAAGCCCACTCGATTGCCAGTCCTTGATCTGTTTGCTCCAGTACCCCCCACTTCGCTTCGTCCTTCGCCATCGCTGCCTCCACTTGTCAAAGTGACTGAGTGTGCAGACATGATGCAGAAAATTCTACGCGGTCGCGCTACACGCGTACCGCTCATGGCCGATTTCAGCCGGTCAAGGGCAAGTACGATCTGACACTGACTGGGAGATCAAATCTGGGTTACGACAGATCAATCCGGCCGGCTGTAGAGCCGGTTCAGTTCCACGCCGACGATGCACACCGCGAGCCACGCGGCGCCGGAGGCGAACCCGGCTGCGACATCGCTCGCGAAATGCACCTGCAGGAAAATGCGGCTGCAGGCTACGGTGAACACCAGCGCAGTCGCGCCGAGCACTGCCGGCAAATGCCACGCCGCCGGCAGCGTGCGCACGGCCAAGTAGGCGAGCATGCCGTAGGCCACCGTCGAACTCGAGGAGTGGCCGCTCGGAAAACTCCAGCCGAGGTCGCTGACGCCGTGCTCGTGCACCGGCCGGACTCTTTCAAACACGCGCTTCAGCATCGGATTCAACAGCGCATTTCCGCCCAACGCGAGCACCCAGCCTACTGCCAGCGCACGTCGGCGAAGGAGCCACAGCAGCAGTGCCATGGCGACACCCAGCACCGTGAGCGTGCGGACATCGCCAAAGTGCGTGAATGCTGCGAACGCCTGTAAAGTGAAAGCACTTACATGCGCGCGAATCGACGCAGTCAGTGCCTCGTCAGCCAGCGACATCACACCGCCCGCTCCGAGTTCCCCGGCGATCTCGGCAAACAATGCCACTGCACCGATCACAACGGCGAAGCCGACCAGCCCATTCATCAATACAAGGGACTCTTGTGGCAGCCTGCTCCGCGCCTGCGGCAGTACATGCGCGCGCAAGACCCACCAAGCACCCGCCACGAGCACGAGCAGCGCGGCAAGCAGCGCCAAAAAGATGGGCAAAGCGTTCGCGCCCACCTGGCCGGCCAGCACAACCAGTGCCTCAGCCGCCATGCGCGCCCCGTAACGGATGCACCGACACCCGCTCGAAGCGCTGCGTTGCCGCTGTGTGGTTCCAGCGTTCGACCACGCAGCACCGCAGCGCCGAGTCGTCAACATCTTCTGCCGTCCGGGCTGCTCCGCCGACCCGGATAACGTTGACCGAGTTGCCCGCGTCAGCGCGCACCCGATCGCTGACCGCGGTGCCCGCCGCGGCCCAACACCACACCGCAGCCGCGTGGCCGTGCAGCACGTTGCCGCGATCCCGCTCGCGCGTCACGGCCACGGGCTGATGCACGACGACG
>JAYTGZ010000143.1:0-7593 GCA_043733025.1 Pseudomonadota bacterium
GTTGATACCGCCAGTGCTTTGCCAGGTGAGACGGGTAATAGTGCCGCGTCATCGCCAATACCCAAGATCGCGCTCGACGTGCTGCGACTGAAAAAATGACGGATGAGATCAAATTCCCCGAGGGGCATGGCGGCGAGGGCTAGCGCGCGTTGATTTCCACGCTGCGAACGCTGGCAGCGAACTTATCGAGTACGCCGTTGACGTATTTGTGGCCATCGGTACCGCCGAAGCTTTTCGCCAGTTCCACCGCTTCGTTGATCACGACGCGGTACGGAATATCGCTGTGATGGATGAGTTCGTAGCTTGCGAGCAACAGTATGCCGCGTTCAACTGGGCTGAGTGCTGAGAATTTCCGGTCGAGGCAGGGTGTGAGCGCCGCTTGCAGATTGTCCGATTCCCTCACGGTGCCTGGAAACAGCAGGCCAAAATAGTTCTGGTCGGCTTTCGCATAGTCTTTGCCTTCCACGAATTGCTTCTCGATATACGCAATGGTTTGACCCGACAACTGCCATTGATATAGCGCCTGCAGTGTCAACTCGCGCGCGCGGCGGCGGGCGGATTTCATTGAATTTGTCGCAAGAGATTCGCCATTTCAATGGCGGCTTTGGCGCAATCGGCGCCCTTCTCGGCAATGCGCGCATGCGCCTGCTCGTCTGTATCGGTGGTGAGGACGCCGTTGGCGATGGGGACGCCGGTGTCGAGTTGCACTTGGGTGATGCCCGCCGCCGATTCATTCGACACGATCTCGAAATGATAGGTCTCGCCGCGGATCACCGCACCGAGTGCGATGAGCGCATCGAATTTCCCCGTCTGCGCCATGCGCTGCAAGGTGAGCGGAATTTCCAACGCGCCGGGCACGCTGGCGATGGTAATGTCGTCGTCATTCACGCCGTTCGTGCGCAACGTTTCGCGGCAGGATTCGAGCAACCCCGCGCCGACGTCCGCGTTGAAACGTCCCTGTACGATGCCGATGCGTAGGCCGTGGCCATCCAAAATAGTTTCCAGTCGTTTCATAACGTCGCGGGGCTTTCATAACCTGTAATTTCCAATCCAAAACCAGCCATGCTGGGCATCTTCTTCGGCAGCGCCATCAAGCGCATTTTGCCGACGTTGAGCTCGCGCAGGATCTGCGCGCCAATACCGTAGCTACGCGGGTCCCAGCGCTCCGAGGGCTTGCGCGCCCGCTCGTCCGGTTTAATGCGATTCAATAGATCGGCGCCGGACTCCGGCTTATGCAGCAACACCATCACCGCGCGTTCAGTTGCCGCGATTTTTCTTAATGCCTCGGTCAGGGTAAACGAATGCTGGTTGGCATTCGTGTCGAGAAAATCGAACACCGACAGCGGCTCGTGAACCCGCACCAAGGTTTCCGCGTCGTGGGCGATTTCGCCGCGCACCAGCGCGAGGTGGGTGTGATTCGTCGTGGTATCGACAAATACCACTAAACGGAAGGCGCCATACGGCGTGTTGATCGGTTGATCGGCGACCTTGCTCACGACGGTTTCGTTGTGGCTGCGATAGTGAATCAGATCCGAGATGGTTCCGATTTTGATTTGATGATGGGCGGCGAACTCGACCAGGTCCGGCAGCCTTGCCATCTCGCCATCGTCCTTCAAGATTTCACAGATCACGGATGCCGGCTCCAGACCCGCCAAGTGCGCGAGATCGCAGCCCGCTTCCGTGTGGCCGGCTCTCACTAACACGCCACCCCGTTGCGCTTTGAGCGGGAAAATGTGGCCCGGCTGAATGATGTCTTCTGGCTTGGCCTGTTTCGCGACCGCGGCTTGTATCGTGCGTGCCCGGTCGGCGGCGGATATACCGGTCGTCACGCCAGTCGCCGCCTCGATCGATAAGGTGAAGTTAGTGCCAAGCGGCGAACGGTTCTCCGACACCATCAATGGCAAGTTGAGTTGTTTGCAACGGCCTTCGGTCAACGTCAGGCAGATCAATCCGCGGCCATGTTTCGCCATGAAGTTGATGGATTCCGCCGTTACATGCTCCGCGGCGATTACCAGATCGCCTTCGTTTTCTCGTTCTTCCTCATCGACGAGAATAACCATGCGGCCGGCGCGAATGTCGGCAATGATCTCGCTGGTGGTGTTGAGTTGCATGCTGCGATTTTAACAGCTTAACCGGGGAACTTTGCGAGCTGGGCGAGATAACGGGCTATTAAATCGACTTCGACGTTGACCTTCACGCCAGACGCGAGCCGTTTGAACGACGTCGCCGCGAGCGTGTGGGGAATGATGTTAACGCTGAAAACTTGGAGATCGATGCGGTTCACCGTCAGGCTGACGCCATCGATGGTGATTGATCCCTTGGCGGCGACGAATTTTTCCAGTTCCCGCGGCATTCGGACTCGCAATTCCCAGCTTTCTCCCACCGGCTTGAATGACACGACCTCGCCGACGCCATCGACATGACCGCTTACCAGATGGCCGCCGAGCCGATCCGATAGGCGCAGGGCCTTCTCGAGATTGACTTCAGTATCGAGATGATCGAGGCCGGTGGTGCAGCGCAAGCTCTCCTGCGAGATATCCACGGAGAATGAATTCGCGGTCTTGGCGACCACGGTCAAACATGCGCCGCTGCAAGCGATGCTGTCGCCGATGGCAACGTCGTCCAGTCCAAAGTCATCGCAGGTAATCGTGGCGCGTATGCCCTTTTCCTGTTGGATGATTTGGGTGAGGCGGCCGAGGCCTGTGATAATTCCTGTGAACATGTTAGCGCCGAGCGATTATTCGAATATCGCCGCCAATTTGGCGCACTTCTTTGATCGCCAGTTCGCGGCGCTCCGACAGCGTGGTCAATTCGGGCAAGCCAAACATACCTCGCGCATTGTCGCCAAGCAGGTGAGGCGCCAAATAAATTAGCAGTTCGTCCACTAAATTGGCGCGTAACAGTGAGCCGTTCAACTTCGCTCCGGCCTCGATGAGTATTTCATTGTATCCACGTATGCCTAGCTCCTGCGCCATGGCGGCGAGATCGACCTTGCCTTGATCGTCGGGCAATTGAATCACGGTGGCGTTCTTGTCGGCGAGCGACGCGAGCCTTGAAGGCTCGGCGCAGGCGCAGAATATCAAGACCTCGGCGCCATCAAAGATCTTCGCATCGAGCGGCACTTCTAAACGGCTGTCGATCAAAATTTTCTTTGGCTGCCTCGTGGTCTCAATTTCCCGTACCGTCAACTGCGGATCGTCGTCTTTTACCGTGCCGATACCCGTCAGAATGCCACAGCACTGCGCGCGCCAGCCATGGCCATCGCGGCGTGCATTCTCGCCGGTGATCCATTGACTCGCGCCGTTGTTGAGCGCGGTTTTACCGTCGAGGCTGGCGGCAATCTTCATGCGCATCCACGGGCGGCCACGGCTCATGCGCGTGACGAAGCCGATATTCAGTTCCCGCGCTGCGCTTTCCAGCAAACCGACGCTAGTCTCAAGGCCCGCACCGGATAAGGCTCTCAGGCCGGCACCCGGCACTAGCGGGTTGGGGTCTACCATTGCGGCCACGACCCTTGTTATGCCGCTCTGAATGAGGGCGGTGGTGCAGGGTGGCGTGCGACCTATGTGGTTGCAAGGCTCCAGCGTGACATAGGCGGTAGCGCCGCGTGCGCATTCGCCCGCCGCGTTCAAGGCGTGCACTTCCGCGTGGGGCTCGCCCGCGCGCTCATGCCAGCCTTCGCCGACGATCGCGCCATCGCGGACGATGACGCAGCCGACCCGCGGGTTTGGCGAGGTCGTATAGAGTCCGCGTTTGGCGAGGCGCAGAGCGTGAGACATGAAGCGGTGATCAGCTATCGAAAACATTAAGAAGAACTACAAATCCCGCATCACATCGCGAAAATCCTCAACGTCCTGGAAGGAACGATACACCGACGCGAAGCGGATGTAGGCGACCTTGTCTATCTTGCGCAACTCGTCCATCACCATTTCGCCGATGCGCCGGCCGTCGATTTCGCGCTCGCCCAGGCCCAATAATTTCTGGCCGATGCGTTCCACCGCAACGTCTACTAGATCGGTGGAAACCGGGCGCTTATGCAGCGCGCGAGAGAAACCGGTGCGCAATTTTTCGGGTGAAAAATCCTCGCGCTTGCCATTTTGCTTGATGACTCGCGGCATGTGCAGTTCCACCGTTTCATAGGTGGTAAAGCGTTTGCCGCAGGCCGCGCACTTACGCCGCCGGCGGATGCTATTGCCTTCGTCGTTCAATCGAGAATCGATGACTTGGGAATCTAGGGTTCCGCAGAAGGGGCACTTCATACGGCTTGTGTGAAGAGTGAAAAATAAAAAGTGAAAAGTAAAATGCGAAAAACCCGCCGTGCGCCTCCCCCTTCAATGTTCACTTTTCACCTTTCACGGGTTTACTTCCTGTAAACCGGAAACCGTGCACACAGTGCTTTCACCCGTTCTGCTACATGCAGGATGTGCGCCTCGTCCTGCGGCGCGTCGAGGGCGTCAGCGATGAGGTGGGCGACTTGTTCGGCTTCCAGTTCGCGGAAACCACGGGTGGTCATCGCCGGCGAACCGATGCGAATGCCACTGGTGACGAAGGGTTTTTCTGGATCATTCGGAATGGCGTTTTTGTTGACCGTGATGTGCGCACGACCCAACACCGCTTCTGCTTCTTTTCCGGTGACGTGTTTCGCGCGCAGGTCGAGCAGGAACAGATGGCAGTCGGTGCCGCCGGAGACGATGCGTAAACCCCGCGCTTGCAAAGTCTTGGCCATCACGCGCGCGTTGTCGATTACCTGTTCTTGATAAACGCGAAAATCCTTAGCCATGGCTTCTTTGAACGCGACGGCTTTCGCGGCGATGACGTGCATCAGCGGTCCGCCTTGGATGCCGGGAAAGATTATCGATTGCATGGCTTTTTCGTATTCAGCCTTTGCCATGATCAAGCCGCCACGCGGGCCGCGCAGGGTTTTGTGGGTGGTGCTGGTCACGAAATCGGCGATACCCACGGGGCTGGGATAAAAGCCCGTGGCGATGAGGCCCGCATAGTGGGCGATATCGGCGAAAAGATACGCGCCGACGCTATCGGCGATGTGGCGAAATCGTTTCCAATCGATTACGCGCGAGTACGCCGAAGCGCCGGTCACAATCATCTTCGGGCGATGTTCAAGTGCGAGTTTCGCCGCTTGATCGTAGTCGATCTCTTCGTTATCTTCGCGCAGTCCATAGCTGATGACTTTGTACAATCGCCCGCTAAAGTTTACCGGCGAGCCGTGGGTCAAGTGACCGCCGTGCGCCAACGACAGGCCAAGAATCGGATCGCCGGGCTGCAACATCGCCATGTAAACGCCGGCATTGGCCTGGGAACCGGAATGGGGTTGCACGTTCGCGTATTCAGCCTTGAACAGCGTCTTGGCTCGATCGATGGCGAGTTGCTCGGCCATGTCGACGTATTCGCAACCACCGTAGTAGCGCTTGCCGGGATAACCTTCGGCGTACTTGTTGGTCAGCACGGAACCCTGCGCCTCCAACACGGCGGGGCTGACATAATTCTCCGAAGCGATTAGCTCGATATGATCTTCCTGGCGCTGGCGTTCTTTCTCGATGATCTGAGCGATTTCCGGGTCGACAACAGCGAGGGTGTGGTTGGCGCTAAACATAGATTATCGTGTTCCTTGGGTAATAAGATTTACGCGGCAAGTTTGCCGCGCTCCGCGGGAGAACGGAACGCTGCCAACAGTTCCGATTCTTTTTTCTTCGCCTCGGCGAGATGGCGTTCCTTGACGTGGCCGAAACCGCGAACCTGCTCAGGGACTTGCGCCAACGCGACGGCCTGTTCATAGTTGCCTTCGTTCAGTCCGGCGAGAATTTCCACGATTAGTTTTTCGTAATCGGCTATGAGTTGACGCTCCATGCGCCGCTCCGGCGTGTAGCCGAACACATCTAGCCGGCCGCCGCGCAGTCCTTTGAACTTGGCCAATAACTTGAACGCGCGGAACATCCACGGGCCGTAAACGGATTTACGCAAGTGGCCGGTGACCGGATCGCGCTTGGAAAAGAGCGGCGGCGCGAGATTGAAATTCAAACTGTAGTCACCTTCGAACATGGCGGCAATTTTCTTCAAGAATTCGCCGTCGGTGTAAAGGCGCGCGACTTCGTACTCGTCTTTGTACGCCAGCAATTTAGCGTAGTAACGCGCAACTGCGTCGCTCAAGCGCTGTTTGCCCGGAAATTTCGCGGCCTCGGCGGCGCGAACTCGATCGACCAGCGAGCGGTAGCGCGCCGCGTAGGCAGCGTCTTGGTATTGGGTAAGATGGTCAACACGGCGCTCGATCAACTCGTCGAGAGTTTGCGACAGCCGTTCCGATTGCGGCCGGCTGGTCGATGGCGTTGCGATTTTTTGCACGGCATCAAGGTCGATGGCCGCACGCCGTCCCCAAGCCAGAGCCTGTTTGTTCATCTCGATCGCCGCTCCGTTCAACTCGATAGCGCGCTCCAATGCCGCGGCAGAAACCGGCAGCCAGCCTTTTTGATAGGCGTAACCCACCAAGAAAAAATTGGTGGCGATGGAGTCGCCCATCAGCGCCGTGGCGATGTGCGTGGCGTTGAGGAAATCCACATTGCCTTGGCCGACTTTTTCCGTGATCGTGTCTTTAAGTTCGCTGCTGGGCAAACGGAATTCGGTGTTGCGCGTGAATGCGCCGGTGATGACTTCATTGGTGTTGATCACGGCCTTGGTGCCGCGCGCCAAGGTCTCCGAGCCTTCGGAATTGCCCGACACCAACAGATCGCCGCCGATCATGAGGTCGGCGCCAGCGGTGGCGATTTTGGTGGATTTAATGTCGTCCGGCTGCAGTCCGATGCGGATGTAGCTCAATACCGCGCCGCCTTTTTGCGCCAGGCCGGTCATCTCCATCACGCCGCAGCCGTGGCCTTCAAGGTGCGCCGCCATGCCGATAATGGAGCCGACGGTGACCGTACCCTGGCCACCGACGCCGGTCACGATCAAGCGATAAGGACGACCGAGTTTTTCAAGATCGACGAGCACCGGTTCCGTGAGAGCCGGCGGCGCGATTTCCAAATTGCTTCCCGCTTTGCCTTTCTTCAGCTTGCCGCCAAGGACGCTGACGAAGCTCGGGCAAAAGCCTTTCACACAAGAATAGTCTTTATTGCAATTGGATTGATCGATGGCGCGCTTGCGGCCGAATTCCGTTTCAATTGGGATAACCGCTACACAGTTAGACTGCACACCACAATCGCCACATCCTTCGCATACCGCTTCGTTGATGACGATGCGCTTGGGCGGATCGATCATCTTGCCGCGCTTGCGGCGGCGCCGTTTCTCCGTGGCGCAGGTTTGATCGTAGACGATGCCGGTCATACCGGGAATCTCGCGGAATTCGCGCTGCACCTGGTCGTAGTCGTCGCGATGATGAATGGTCACACCGGGCGCCCATTCCAAACTCGGCGGATATTTTTCCGGCTCGTCGGTGACGACTGCGACGCGCTTCGCGCCTTCTGCGTGCAACTGCAAAGTGATTTGCGGCACCGTCAGTTGACCGTCGACGGCCTGGCCGCCAGTCATCGCGACTGCATCGTTGTATAAAACTTTGAATGTGGTGTTGGCGCCCGATGCGGCTAC
>JAYTGZ010000144.1:0-1774 GCA_043733025.1 Pseudomonadota bacterium
AGGACGAGAAGGGTCGGTCGCGATTTGCATTAAGGCTCCTCGATTTTTTATCGGTTTGAAAATGAACGTTAATTCGGATTCTATGCACAGCCTATTCACACGATTTCCACAAGATATTGTGGTTTGCGGCGTTTGAGGTGACTAATAGTAGTGGTGCCTGATTCGAATGTCAAGCTTAAACCTAGAAACGGCAGTTGACCGCTCCGTCGGGGGTGCAACATCATGATTTTAATTAAATGCTTCATAAATTTTACGCTCACCCATATGGTGAGCGGCCGCTACGGGGCGGATTGCACGGTTCTGAGGGTGCGGGGTGGCGTTGCAACTCGTTGCAATGGAACGACCATTGCGCCTCGCCGCGCCTTGCCCTGCACCCCCATAACCGTGCACTCCACCCCGTCCAACTGCCGTTTCTAGGTTTAAATACGCGCCTTCAAAGAATTCGCAACAGAACCGTTATATGAAGCTAACTATCTGATTTATTGAAATATATTAGCCGATACCGAGCCCAGTCAAAACACGGGCCGGGATCGGTCTTACGGCCGGGAGAAATGTCCGAATGGCCAACCACGTCTTGGATCGCATAGGCCGCCTTTAGAGTCAAAGTGAGGTTGCCCAAGGCCCGATATTGGTGGTCGGTAAACGGTACGTCGTCCGCACCCTCCAACTCGACGCCGATGGAAAAATCATTACAGCGCTCGTGGCCGCGCCATGTGGACAGACCGGCGTGCCAAGCGCGCTTGAGGCAGGAAACGAACTGGATCAACTCGCCGTCGCGGCGAATAAAAAAATGAGATGAGACCTTAATATCATGTATCGTTTGATAAAATGCGTGCTCCGCCGGATTCAGTCTGTTGCGAAACAACGCCACCACGCCCGGCCCGCCGAATTCACCCGGCGGCAAAGAGATGTTGTGTATCACCAGCAGATCAATGCTGGCGCGTTCGGGCCTATCATCGAAATTAGGCGATGGAACAAATCGAGCCCCGGAAACGAAACCGCTAGCATCAACCGTAAGCGAAGAAGTATGGACTTTCCCAATCTTACGCAATGTCCACCCCTAGCCTCTAGCTCCTAACCCCACCCCCTACTCTATCGCCAACCGCTCCATGCGATAGCGCAGCGCCCGGAAGGTGATGCCCAATACTTTGGCGGCGGCGGTCTTATTGAAGCGAGTTTTTTCCAGGGCGACCATGATCGCTTCGCGTTCGACCTTGTCAAGATAATCTTGCAATGGCAATTCCCCCGTCGCCGGCAGCGGCGCGTGGGAACCGATCGTGACCAGTTCCGGCACGTCAGCAGCGGGTTCGGACAAGTAGAGATCGCTGCGCCGGATGACGGCATCGTTACACAACGCCAACGCGCGTTCCAACACGTTCTCCAATTCCCGGACGTTGCCGGGAAAGTCATAGGTCTTGAGGGCCTCGATAGCCTCCGGCGCCAGTTCCGGCAGCGCCACGCCCATTTCGCCCGCCAGGCGGCGCATCAGCGCATGAGCGATATTCGGTACATCATCGGGCATCTCGCGCAGCGATGGCATGCGTAATTCGATGACGTTCAAGCGGTAGTACAAGTCCTGGCGGAATTGGCCGTTCTGTACTCGCTCGGCAAGATTTTGGTGGGTGGCGCTGACGATGCGAACGTTGACGTTTTCTTCGCTGGTTTCGCCCACGCGCCGGACTTTCTTTTCCTGGATGACGCGCAACAATTTCACCTGCATTTGCAGCGGCAGATCGGCGACTTCGTCCAAGAACAGCGTGCCGCCTTGAGCCGC
>JAYTGZ010000145.1:0-3637 GCA_043733025.1 Pseudomonadota bacterium
AACGGCGAAGGTGAATTGCGCGCCGAAGTGGTGGATACGAAAGACGTCAAAGTAGAAAGCTTCATCAAAGTGACGCCGACTGGTAGCTAGTGCTCGTCACAAATATTATATGTGTTGTCATTTGAGTTTACCACTGCTTGTTAAGAACAATTTACTAGGAGTTGCCCGTGATTAAAGGTATCAAGAAGCTCATTTTCTCCGCGCTCGGTTTAAGCCTGATGGCTACGCCGTTCGTCGCCACTGCCGTCGATCCCGATCAAAACGAAAACTGGCTCAAGGTTCGCAAGCTGATGTTCCAGGATCGCGAGATCCACGCCAACGCCACCAACGTGCTGCAACTGTGGGTGCCGAAGCAAGCGGAAGACGCCGCCGTCGTGCCGGTGCTGATTCGCACCAAGATCGACCAGACCCCCGAGCGCTTTATCAAGAATTTATGGCTCATGATCGATAACAATCCGTCGCCCGTCGGCGTGAAATTCACCATGACGCCGGAAAGCGGCCGCGCCGACATCGAGACCAGAGTCAGAGTCGAAACCAATACGCCGATGCGCGCCGTCGCCGAAATGAACGATGGTTCGCTGTGGATGCACACCAGCACCATCATCGCCGCCGGTGGCTGCTCCGCGCCGGTCATGAAAAACGCGGCGGCGTTGAAAAATACGGGTAAGATCAAATTCAAGGTGGACGATTTCATCCAGAAAGATCGCCCCGCCTTGGCACAATTGATGATCAATCATCCAAACTTTTCCGGCTTGGCGATGAACGAGCCCGAGTCCCATTTCATCAAACAAGTGAAAGTCTATTACGCCGATAAGCTAGTGATGTCCGCCGACGTGGACTTCACCATCAGCGAGAACCCCAATTTTCGTTTCTATTTCCTGCCGAAGGAAAACGGCGAGTTGCGCGCTGAAGTGGTCGACACAGCCGATCTGCGCTTTGAAAGCAAGCTGGTGGTGAACGATCCGGATTTGGCGCCGTCGCGAGTGGTGAAACAATAACCGTTCGGTATTTTCGAGTTGATGGCTATGCCCGTGTACGCGCCGCGAGCATACACGGTCGCCGTCAAGGAACCGGAGGCCGTGAATGTAGTCTAGTAA
The DNA here is from genome assembly GCA_043733025.1 of Pseudomonadota bacterium. Taxonomy (GTDB): domain Bacteria; phylum Pseudomonadota; class Gammaproteobacteria; order Burkholderiales; family JALYOK01; genus JALYOK01. The sequence goes on from JAYTGZ010000145.1 coordinate 1,098, forward strand.
GATTGGAAGCCGCGATTTTTCGCAGGTTTAACTATGTGTCGGCTAGCGCTTGAAATTTTATCCGCAGGCCTGACATTCGACATTGTATTAGAACGCGGCCTCACAAGGCACAGATAAGGAAACGAATGAGACGATTGTTGAAACTCGGCGTTTTGTGGCAATTCCTGAAACGCGAAGCCGCCACTGTTTGGCTGCTGCTGCGCAGTCCGCGCGCGCCGCTCGCGGCGAAAGTGCTTGCGGTTGCCGCAGCGCTGTATTTATTTTCGCCCGTCGATTTCTTGACCGACGCGATTCCGCTGCTGGGCTGGATCGACGATGCAATCATCGTCAGCGCGTTGTTGAGTTTGGCCTATCGTTTGTTGCCAGCGGAGGTGTACGAGTCGCTGAAACGGCAAGCCGCGAACCGCACGAACGCAAAGCCTGTTGACGCTACACCGACGGCCTAGTCCGCGCGCATGCGCGCGGGCTGAATAGTCCGGCCATCGGCCTGTATCCACGCGGCCTCCAGGGCATTCGGCGAGCCGCCCGCGCAAGATTATGGGAGCGATCAAGCGGCGAGGAGTAAAATCCGCCTATGCAACTCGCCACACAAACCGCTAAAGACATTTTTTCGCATCGCAAGTATTGGGCGGCGCGCTTCGCTCCCGCGCCCTATTTGCCCGTGTCGCGCGCGGAAATGGAAGCGCTTGGTTGGGATTCCTGCGACATCATCATCGTCACCGGCGATGCCTATGTCGATCATCCGAGCTTCGGCATGGCGATCATCGGCCGGCTATTGGAGGCGCAGGGATTTCGCGTCGGCATCATCGCCCAGCCCGATTGGCATTCCGCCGCCGCCTTTAAAACGCTGGGCAAACCGAACCTATTTTTCGGCATCACCGCGGGCAACATGGATTCCATGGTGAACCGCTACACGTCGGATCGGCGCGTGCGCTCGGACGATGCTTACACGCCGGGAGACGAAGGCGGCAAGCGCCCGGACCGCGCCGTGATCGTGTATTCGCAACGTGCTCGCGAAGCCTACGGCAATGTGCCCGTTATCATCGGCGGCATCGAAGCGAGCCTGCGCCGCATCGCACACTTTGATTATTGGTCGGAGAAAGTTCGGCGCTCGGTGCTGGTGGATGCGAAGGCGGATCTATTGGTGTATGGCAACGCGGAGCGCGCCATTGTCGACATCGCCCACCGGCTTGGCGCGAAACAGCCGATTTCCGAGATCACCGACATACGCGGCACCGCATTTCTGCGCGCCGGTACGCCGGACGGTTGGATCGAAATCGATTCGACAGAAATCGATGAACCCGGACCGATGAATCCGCCAGTTGATCCTTATGCTATGGAGATGCAGATCAAGGCGGACAATGCCGCTGCGAAGGCCACACCGAACGGTCAAGTAGTCAAGTTTATCCGTCAAGTGAAAAACGAAGACCGCGCCCGCAGCGTCATCCGCATGCCGGCCTTTGAGCGCGTGGCGAACGACCCCATCCTCTACGCCCACGCTTCGCGCATCCTGCACGTCGAATCCAATCCCGGCAATGCTCGCGCGCTGGTGCAGCGCCATGGCGACAAAGACGTGTGGCTCAACCCACCGCCGATCCCGCTGACGACCAAGGAAATGGACGGCGTTTACGAGTTGCCCTATAAACGGCTGCCGCACCCGAGCTACGGCAAAGGGAAGATCCCCGCCTACGAAATGATCCGCTTCTCGATCGCCATCCAGCGCGGTTGTTTTGGCGGCTGCACATTTTGTTCCATCACGGAGCATGAAGGGCGCATCATCCAGAGCCGCTCGGAAAATTCCGTGATCCGCGAGATCGAGACGATCCGCGACAGTGTGCCCGGCTTCACCGGCGTGATCTCCGATCTCGGCGGACCAACGGCGAATATGTATCGCCTCGCCTGCAAGAGCAAGGAAATCGAATCGGCGTGCCGGCGGCCATCGTGCGTGTATCCCGCCGTGTGTCCCAACCTTAATACCGATCACACGCCGTTGATCAAACTTTATCGCCGCGCGCGCGAGTTGCCCGGCATCAAAAAAGTGTTGATCGCCTCCGGCGTGCGCTATGACCTCGCCATTGAATCGCCAGAATATGTGAAAGAGTTGGCCCAGCATCACGTCGGTGGTTATCTCAAGATCGCGCCGGAGGCCATCGGCGAAGGCCCGCTTTCGAAGATGATGAAGCCGGGAGTGGGGACTTACTACAAGTTCAAAGAGCTGTTCGACAAGTTTTCGAAGGAAGCGGGGAAGGAACAATATCTGATCCCGTACTTCATCGCCGCCCATCCCGGCACGACGGACGATGACATGCTCGAATTGGCGCTGTGGCTCAAGCAAAACGGCTTTCGCGCCGACCAAGTGCAAGCCTTCCTGCCGTCGCCCATGGCCACCGCGACGGCGATGTATCACTCGGGCAAAAACCCGCTGCGCAAAGTCACCCGGAATAGCGAGGAAGTCATCATTCCAAAAGGCATCAAACAGCGCCGCCTGCACAAAGCATTGTTGCGCTATCACGACGCGGATAACTGGCCACTCTTGCGGG
>JAYTGZ010000146.1:0-8260 GCA_043733025.1 Pseudomonadota bacterium
TCGGCCTGGCTCGTGGCGCCCGGTTTTTTCTGATTGGTGCGAATGCGGTTTAGGATGTTTTCGCGGGCAGCCATAGACAGGGAGTGAAAAGGTGAAGGGTGAAAAGTGAAATACTAGCGAGTGTTTTGCTTGATGAAGTCTGCCATGCGGGCTACGCCATTTTTGATCGCCTCATTCGAGGCGGCGTAGCTGAAGCGTACGTGCTGGCCTTCGTCGGGAACGCGCGGGCCGAAGTGGATATCCGCTAGCAGCGCGACACCTGCTTCGTGCAGCAGCCTGGTGCGGAATTCTTCGGAGTGTTTCGCTTTGATCATACGGCAAGCCTCGGTGACGTTGGGCCAGGCATAGAATGCGCCGCCCGGCGATTGGCAAGTCACGCCGGGGACTTTGTTCAACAGGCCGACGATCAAATCGCGGCGTTCCAAAAAAATTTGCCGCATGGATTCGGCAGGTTCCTGCGTGCCGTTAAGCGCTTCGACGGCAGCCCATTGGCTGATTTGCGACGCACAGGAATCGGTGTTCGTTACCCAGCGCACGAAATGGGGCGCTAAGGCTTTGTTGGCGGCGAAGCCGAGGCGCCAGCCGGTCATGGCCCAGGTCTTGGACGCGCCGTCGGTAATGATCGTGCGCTCTTGCATGCCTGGCAATTCGGCGATGGAAATGAACTTTCCGTCATACACCAAGCGGCCGTAGATGTCGTCGGCGTAGACCCACACTTGTGGATGCTTGTGCAAAATGGCGGCGATGTCTTCCATATTCTGCCGTGTCAAAATCCCGCCGGTCGGATTCTGCGGTGAATTCAGAATTAAGAGTTTGGTCTTGCTGGTGATCTTGTCGGCAAGTTCGTTCGGATCGAAGGCGAACCGGCGCTTCTCGCGCAGGAAGATCGGCACGGGCACCGCGCCATGGGCTCTAATCTGGGATTCGTAAATCGGAAAACCGGGGTTGGGGTAGATCACTTCATCGCCCGCGCCGTAGTCGGTGCAGCACAGAATCGCATAGGCGATGAACGGCTTCGCCCCCGCGCCGATGACGACGTCGTCGGGCGAAATCGTAATGCCGCGCATGCCGCCGAGATAACGCGCGGCAGCCTCGCGCAGTTCCTGGATGCCGGCGGAGGGTGTGTAGCCGTGCTTGCCGGAACGAATCGCCTCGATCGCCGCGTCCTGGATATTTTTTGGTGTCGGGAAATCGGGCTGGCCGATGCAGAAGGAAATGATGTCTTTCCCTTCGCGCTGAAGTTTATTGACTTCGGCGAGGACAACGAAGGCGTTTTCGGTGCCGAGGGCGCTGGAGCGGTTGCTGATCGTGGCCAAGGTCATCGTTTTTTCTGTGCGTAAAGTTCACGGAATGTTTTTCCGGCGGGCGCGGGCATATCGCGGCCTTTGGTCCAACCATCGAGGCGGGGCAGGCTATGGATCAGGCCGTCGCGCCCGCCAAAAAGTTTACCGAGGCGCACCACGATCTTCGTCGCGAACGCATAGAGCCGCGCGTGAGTGACTAAATAACGCCAAACGTTGATGGAGAGGCGTTCGCCAAAGGGCCGCAGCTTTTGTTCGATTTGTTTTTCCCGCAGGTGGCGCATCAATTCCGGCAACGGAATTTTCACCGGGCAGACAACCCCACACGCATTGCACAGCGTCGCCGCTTGGGGTAAGTCAAGCGCGTTCTCCAAACCAACGAAGTTCGGCGTCAGCACGGCGCCGATAGGCCCGGGATAAACCCAGCCGTAGGAATGGCCGCCGATGTTTTGGTAGACGGGGCAATGGTTCATGCAGGCGCCGCAACGGATGCAGCGCAAGGCCTCTTGCATCTCGGTGCCGAGCATCGCGGAACGGCCGGAATCCACCAGAATCACATGGGATTGCTCGGGGCCGTCGGCATCGTCCTTGCCTTTGGGGCCGGTTAGAACGGTCACGTAGTTAGAAATCGACTGCCCCGTGGCGGAACGGGGCAGCAAGCGCATGATGGTCGAAAAATCGTCGAGCGTCGGCAGCACTTTTTCTATGCCGGTAATGGCCACGTGTATCTTCGGTACAGTAGTCACCATGCGACCATTGCCCTCATTGGTCACGAGGGCGACGGAACCGGTTTCCGCAATCAAGAAATTACCGCCGGAAATGCCCATGTCCGCCGACAAAAAATGCGGTCGCAACACTTGCCTTGCTTCCCTAGTCAACGCGGGGATATCGACCTTATAGGGCAAGTTGTGGTGTTGCTGAAACAGCTCGGCGACATCTTCTTTACTTTTGTGGATGGCGGGCGCGATCAGATGCGACGGCGGCTCTTTGGCAAGCTGAACGATGTATTCCCCAAGATCCGTTTCGATGGCCTGAATGCCGACGGCTTCAAGGGCGTGATTCAGCCCGGATTCTTCGCTTACCATGGATTTCGACTTGACGATCTTCTTCACGCCGTTGGCTTGCGCGATTTCGATGACGATGCGGTTCACGTCTTGGGCCGTTTCGGCCCAATGGACGATGGTGCCGCGGGCCTTGGCCATTTCTTCGAACTTTATCAGATAGGCATCGAGATTTTCCAAGCCGCGATTGCGAATGATCTTTCCCGCTTCGCGCAGGTCCTCGAAGATGTCGAGTTCCGCAACAGCGGCCGCGCGTTTTTCCGCAAAGCCGCGGCCAAAGCGGCGCATGTTTTTTTGGAAGTGCGCATTCTCGAGTTGAATTGAGGACTTGCTCTTGAAATGCATCGAGGCGACTTGCATGTCGTTCCTTAGTCTTGAGTCATATCGGCCAGCACTTCGGCAATATGGAGTACTTTCGTCTTATGGTCGCCATTGCGGCGCAGCCGGCCTTCAATGTTCAGCAGGCATCCCAGGTCACCAGCCACGACGGATCCGGCGCCGGTGGTTTGAATATTGACGCACTTGTTCTCCGCCATGCGCGTTGAAATGTCACCGAGCTTGATGGAAAACGTACCACCGAATCCACAGCAGACTTCGGCATCAACCATTTCCTTGATGTCGATCCCACACCGATCGAGCAGGGTGCGGGGCTGTTTTTTTATGCCGAGTTCACGCAGGCCGGCACAGGAATCGTGATAGGTGACGGGTCCGGGAAAGCGGGTGGCGATATTATCCAGTTTGACGATCTTCACCAGAAAATCCGTCAACTCATAGGTCTTTTCCGTCAAAGCGGTGAGCCGCTTCAACAGGTCCGGCTCGCCCTTGAATATGTTCGGATAGTGGGTACGGATCATACCGCTGCATGATCCGGAGGGCGCGACGACATAGTCGCAATCCTCGAATTCATGAAGAAACTTGAGCCCGAGTTCCCGTCCGGATTTCACATCGCCGGAGTTATAACCGGGTTGGCCGCAACAGGTTTGGGTAGCCGGGACCAAAACTTCGCAGCCCGCATTTTCGAGGAGCTTAATGGCCGCGAAACCGATTCTGGGCCGCACTAGATCAACCAGGCAGGTAACAAAAAAACCAACGCGCACGAGCGGGATTTCCGTGATTTTGAGAAGTCTAAAATCATAGCACAAAGGTTGCACTTTCCTTGCTGGCCTCTGCTGGTCGCACATCGTTTTCGTCAAATGGGTTAAACTGCGCGCTCATCTAATCAACAGCGAATAGCGCGAAGCTCACTATGGCTCGGGTAGCGAAAAATCGAGATGAAACGGGTCCGCCGGAGGAAAAAGAGACTAAGGCTACGATCAAGGTCATCGTCCGCATGACCCAACTCCTTGATGCCCTGGCGGCAAGCTCCGGCGCGGTTCACCTCAAGGATCTGAGCCTGACTACCGGCTTACATCCCTCCACGGCACACCGAATTCTGAACGTGTTGTGCGACCAACGCATGGTGGAACGCGTGAACGCCGGTAGTTATAAGTTGGGCATACGCCTGCTGGAACTTGGCAACCTCTTCAAGCAGCGGTTGTCGGTTCGCGAACAGGCGTTGCCATATATGCACCAACTGCAGAACGAGACCGGCGAATCGGTGATGCTCAGCATAAGGCACAAGGACGAAGTGATTTTTGTCGGGCGCGCGGTCGGTAGCCAATCGATGATTCGGGTAGTGCATGCCTACGGTGCGCGCGCTTTGTTGCACGTTACGGCAACGGGGAAGTTGTTCTTGGCCGAGGATGGCGAAGCCGCATGGAGCAGTTACGCCGAGCGCACCCGGATGCATGCGTTAACCGCCAAATCCATCGATAACCTCGCTTCTCTGCAAGATGAAATCCGCGAAGTGAAGCGTCGAGGCTACGCGTTCGAGGACCAAGAGGAAGAACTAGGCGTGGCCTGTATTGGCGCCGGCATCCGCAACGACCAAAATCGGCTGGTCTCTGGAATTTCCGTCTTTGCGCCCTCGGATCGCATGCGCTGGAGTTGGGCGGACCGAGTTAAAGAGACGGCCGATAAAATATCGCTCGCTATCGGCTATTTGCCCCTGGCGGCGCCGTCAAATAGTGCACGCTGAATAGTTGCTGCGGATCGGTCCAAACGCCGGGCGCCAATAATCCCGCATCGTGGGCGATGGTCTGGAATTCCTCGATGCTGTATTTGCAGGAAATTTCCGTATGTATGGTCTCGCCTTCGCGGAAAGCGAATTTTGTCGATCCGATCGTCACCGTCTGCGGCTTAAGGCTCATGAGATGCATTTCTATGCGTCCCAGTACCGCGTCGTAAAAGGCATGGTGGCGAAAGCCATTCAGTGCGCAGTCGCCGTGCAGCTCGCGATTGATACGCGATAGAATATTAAGATTAAACGCCGCGGTTACGCCGGCGGCATCGTTGTAAGCGGCATGCAAAATTGCCGGGTCTTTCTTTAAATCCACCCCAATTAGCGCGGCGCCGTTCGGTCCCACCACATCGAGAATCTGGCCCAAGAAGCGATGGGTTTCGTCGCGGTCAAAATTACCGATGGTGGAACCGGGAAAGTATACCAGCTTGCGCCGGAATTCGAAGTCGTCGCAGTTCGGAAGTGTGAATGGCTTGGTGTAATCCGCGCACACTGCGCGCACACACAATTCGGGTCGCGCGTCTGCCAGCGCCAACGCGGCGCCGGCCAGTTGTTCGCGCGATATGTCGATAGGTAGATAGGCGGCCGGCCGGAGGGCATCGATTAGGATGGGCGTTTTCATACTGCTGCCGCTGCCGTACTCGATCAGCAAGGTATTCGGACCGATACGAGCTGCCATGTCGCCGGCACACTCGCGCATCAATGCCAGCTCCGTCCGCGTCGGATAGTATTCCGGCAACTCGCAAATCGCTTCAAACAGTCGCGAGCCGCGCCCATCATAAAAATACTTTGCGGGGAGGGTTTTTTGTTTCCCGCTCAGCCCTTGTAGGACGTCTTCAAGAAAAGACCCCGTGCTCGGCGCCAGATCGAAGAAGCGAAAATTACGGGCGGACGGGGCGTTCACATCGCCCCAAGTGCCAAGACGGAGCGATTCTGTATCCATTGCTTGATTCGGTTGGCATCGCCGACGCGGGAATAACGTCCCCAGGAATCGAGTAGGACGATATTCACGAGCCTGCCGCTGATCTTCGCTTGGAGCACTAGACAGTAACCGGCCTCGCTTAGATATCCGGTCTTGGAGAGATTGATTTCCCATCCGGTATCATGCCGCAATAGTAGGTTGGTATTGCGATAGGCAATTTGTTGGCCGCTGTCTAGCCGCGTGAGAGCGACTTCGGGCGTTGTAGAGTACTGGCGAATCAGGTCATAGCGTGCCGCCGCAGCCACCATTTTCGCCAGATCCCGCGCGGTCGATACATTCGCGCCGGAAAGCCCACTGCTATCGACAAACCGAGTGCCGGTCATGCCGATCCCCGCGGCCCGCCGGTTCATCATCGCAACAAAAAGCGTTTGTCCGCCGGGATAGGTTCGTGCCAGCGCCGCCGCCGCGCGATTTTCCGATGACATGAGTGCCAAGCGCAACAGATCGCTGCGTGGCAACACTTCGCCGATCCGCATTTTCGATCTCGAACCCCGCTCGAAGTCGATGTCGCTGTTTTCCACGCGTATCGTCGCATCGAGCGGCAGCCCACTATCCAAAATCACCATTGCCATCATCAATTTCGTCAATGAGGCAATTGGATGGATCACGACGATATTTTTTTCGTACAGCACGGCGCCGGTATTTTCATCCATGACCAGCGCGGCATTGGACCGCAAAGAAAGTGCCGCCCGCGGCGCAGCCACGATGTCCCTTACGGACGACTTTTTCGCCGTCGATCTAATCCGATCGGTTTTGTTTGCATTCGCTAGGGCCGGTTCGGTCGCGCTCCACAACAGGAAGGCGCAGAATAGCACCCAGTGGACTATGAACCTAAAGTGTCTGAATGTGAAGAATACCGGCATACGTGGTTGGGCTTTGGAGTTATTCGATCGCTTCAGAACCTAAGGTAACAAAATATGGATGCAAACAAAAGCAAATGATGCTTATTTCCACGAGATTAACATCGTGAATTGAAATTTTCACGAAGTCTCGAGGAGCAACTTAACTATATCGAGAGAGTGAACCATACATGGAAGCGGTACGAAATCCCACTCTTCGTTGCTGGTTGCGGGCTCGGTTAGCCAGTCTGGCTTATCCAGACAGAACTACTCTTGTCAGCGGCAGCTACGAAAATTCCCAGGCGGTTGAGTTTAAATGGGGGGACGCTCGCCAAAGAAATGGGCCCTCGCGGTGGCGCCTGGCGATCATCCGTCCAACCAACCCCAACCTTCGAAAACTTAATTGACGGTTTCGGCGCGAGTGACGAGCCGCCATACAGCGCGATGCGAGCATCCAGTCGGGGCGACGCCCCGACCCGCGGGATTCATGATTTAATGGAACGTCAAGACTTGCTCTAGCGGCGGCTCGTACTCATCCAGGAATTCGTCAATCGATTCTACGCTCGGATTGGCGGTGACAACGGTCTCCATGGAGGCGCGGAACTTGATCGCCGTGTCGCCAATGAAAAACGCTGAGGTACGGCCCTGTTTGTCGATGAGCTCAACCCCGCCATGGGTAGGATACTCGACCACGGAAAAGTGTTCACTGTTGTAGACTAGGTTCATGGCTCATTTTCCTTGGCATTGGCCAATCGTAAGCACACTCCAGCGGGCAACGCCCTTCGAGCGCTTCATAACTTCAATATAGGGGCTGCCGGCGGGGTTTTCAAGCGGAACCCTACGAATGGAATCCGGTGCCTCGGTCACCTTGGCACTGCCAGCGGACGATACAGTTCGGGTCCTTGGCGTGATATGTCCGTCGAGGTTTCGGCGGTATTACTTCCAAGGCGGAGGGACTAGAGATTCGGGACTAGGGGCTAGTAAAAATACTTTTCCTTGGCTGGCGCTCGATTTCGCGGAGGCGGTTGACGAGCGTTATGACTTTATCGCCCGCACCGTGCGGCGCTTCTGGCGGCATCCGTTGTACTGATGCTACGGCTATGGCCGCCTAAGGCGATCCGACAAGGGCGTGGTGCTACGCTTCCTCGAGCGGGTGAGCGGCTATTCGCGCCAACAGCTCACGCGGCTGGTCAAACGCGGCGGTGAGCGACGCCCGCTCATCAAGCGTTACCGCGCTTTACGCACGAGCTTTGCGCGCACTTACACCAGCGCTGATGTGTGCTTGCTCGCCCATACGGATACCTTGCACGGCACGCTGTCCGGGTTGGCCACCAATAAGCTCATGGCCCTAGGTGGCCCTAGGCCAGCCCCGCACCCCGTGGAGCGCGCCTATGGCATCTTTGGCGATGTCCGCTACGAGCGCCTGGGCACCGTCTCGGTCGCCAAGCACTTCGATCTCGCCATCGACGAGGCGGCGCTTTCCTACCCGCGCAAGTACGACAGCATCAAAGCCGAAGCCGCGCTCGATGGCATCTACATCATCCGCACGTCGGTGCCGGCGGCACAGATGGATGCGCCCCAGTGCGTGCGCAACTACAAGTCGCTGGCCAATGTCGAGCGCGCGTTCCGCTCGCTCAACACCGTCGATCTAAAGGTGCGCCCGATCCACCACCGCACAGCCGACCGGGTGCGTGCGCACATCTTCCTGTGCATGCTGGCCTACTACGTCGAGTGGCACATGCGCGAAGCCTGGCGCGAACTGATGTTTGCCGATACCGAGCAGCAAGCCAAGGCCACCCGGGACCCCGTGGTGCCGGCCCAGCGCTCCCCAGCCGCGCTGACCAAACTCGCCCGCCACACCCTCGACGACGGCACACCGGTGCATAGCTTTTGCACCTTGCTGGCTGAACTTGCCACCATCGTGCGCAATACCTGCCGCACACCGCAGGCCGCAGAAA
>JAYTGZ010000147.1:0-2286 GCA_043733025.1 Pseudomonadota bacterium
GACGGGCGACACGTGGGTCGCCTCCGTGATCACGAGCCCGCCAGCGCCCATGGCGAATTGGCCGAGGTGCATCAAGTGCCAGTCGTTCGCGCTGCCGTCGGTCGACGCGTATTGGCACATGGGTGAAACGACGATGCGATTGGGCAACGTGAGGCCGCGCAGGGTAATGGGAGAAAAAAGTTTCTGTGTCATAGATGATCTAGATTGTTGAAGCGATGGCTTTGCCGACGTCTTCGGTATTCGCGTTGCCGCCGGCGTCCGGCGTGCGCGGGCCGTCGAGCAATACTTTTTCGATGGCGCTGACGATGGCCGCGCTGGCTTGCACGTAGCCCAAGTGTTCCAGCAGCATCGCGCCGGACCAAATTTGGCCGATGGGGTTGGCGACCTTCTTGCCGTAGATGTCTGGCGCGGAGCCGTGAACCGGCTCGAACAGCGACGGAAAGTTGCGCTCCGGATTGATGTTGGCGGAAGGCGCGATGCCGATGGTGCCCGCAGTCGCCGGACCCAAATCGGAAATGATGTCGCCGAACAAATTCGAGGCGACGATCACGTCGAAGCGCTGCGGGTTCAGCACTAATTGGATGGTCAATCCGTCGACGTGATACTGGCTGGTTTTGATGTTGGGATAGCCTTTCGCCATCTCGGCGAAGCGCTCGTCCCAATAGGGCATGGTGATGGAAATGCCGTTGGATTTGGTGCACGAAGCCACCAGTTTGCGCGGCCGTTTCATCGCCAATTCGAAGGCAAACTTGATGATGCGATCCACGCCGATGCGCGTAAAAACAGATTGCTGTGTAACGACCTCACGTTCCGTGCCCGCGAACGTGCGGCCACCGACGGACGAATATTCACCCTCGGTATTCTCGCGCACCACGTAATAATCGATGTCGCCGACTTTGCGCCCGGCCAGCGGACAGGGAATTCCCGGCATCAAGCGCACTGGGCGCAGATTGACGTACTGATCGAATACGCGGCGGAAATTGATGAGCGAATCCCATAAGGATTTATGATCCGGCACGCGCGCGGGCCAGCCGGTGGCGCCGAAGAAAATGCAATCGTGAGCGCCGATCTTGTCGCGCCAATCGGGTGGCATCCAATAGCCGTGTTTATCGTAATTGTCACAACTCCAATCGAAATGATCGAAGGCGAGGTCAATGCCGAACTTGCGCGCCGCCGCGTCGAGCGCACGCACACCCTCGGGCATGACTTCTTTACCGATGCCGTCGCCGGCGATGACTGCGATTGTGTGTTTTGCCATTTGTTTTCTCCCTCTGCCAGGGGCCGCTTCTAGCTTGCCTCGTGGCGTGGTTGGTTTCTGAAATTTCCACCTACTTTCCTAATTGTGGCCCAAGGCCACCCAGTCATTCCCGCGAAAGCGGGAATCCATGTTGACTTTGCACAGGCCAAATAGATTCCCGCCTTCGCGGGAATGACAGTGTTTTTATGTTCTCACAAATAATTAACGCTTAAGCCTCATCCGGCTCCGGATTTTCCACCGGATACATCTTCTGAATCGCCCCCACTTGATCGGGCGGCACGCTCGCAGCAACGCGCGGCGTATCACACACCACATCGGCATTCTGCCCACGATGGCGCAGTGCATGATCGATCAACACCAACGCCAACATCGCCTCGGCAATCGGTGTCGCACGTATGCCGACGCACGGATCGTGACGGCCATGGGTATTCACAACCACCGCCTCGCCTTGCTTATTAATTGAGCGGCGATCCAAGCGAATACTGGATGTTGGCTTGATAGCGATGTTGACGACAATGTCCTGCCCGGTGGAAATGCCGCCTAAAATGCCGCCGGCATTGTTGGAGAGAAATCCTTGCGGCGTCATTTCGTCACTGTGCACCGTGCCCGCTTGTTCCACACTGGCGAATCCGGCGCCGATCTCCACACCTCTCACCGCGTTGATCGCCATCATCGCGTAGGCGATGTCGGCATCGAGCTTGTCGAATATCGGTTCGCCCCAACCGACGGGAACGCCGTCGGCGACGACGGTGATTTTCGCGCCGCAGGAATCGCCGGACTTACGCAACTTGTCCATGAAGGTTTCCAGTTGCGGCACGCTGTCCGGGTCCGGCGAGAAGAACGGATTGCGGTGAACCCCGGCCCAATCTTTGAAGTCAATTTTGTTCGGCCCGAGTTGCGACATGTAGCCACGCACCTGAATACCAAAACGTTCACGCAACCATTTCTTTGCCACCGCGCCTGCCGCGACCATGGGCGCGGTGAGCCGTGCCGATTGGCGGCCGCCGCCGCGATAATCGCGAATGCCG
>JAYTGZ010000148.1:0-2808 GCA_043733025.1 Pseudomonadota bacterium
GGCTCTATGCAACGACGAGTAACGAAGTGGCCCGAGGCCAGCCCCCCAGACGGAAAAAGACGCATTTTTATGTTCCGTTAATTATGGCGCACTACACTAAATGGCTGACGCGCCTGATGGGTTTAGTGATCGTAGTTAGGATTGATTAGCACCCATCGAGCCAGGAGGCAGATTGGGTGCGGCTCTCCGGATAGGCATCGCCAGGAGCCAAGCTGTATGGATACGGGGTGGCCTCGGGCCATTGACTCTCAGCCAGGCGGGGTGGGCAACTCGTTGCCCAGGCGGGAGGCTCGTTGGCCTAATAGCATGAGTGCAAGTGCTGCTACTGGTAGCAGCATTTGTATTCATGCTACTAGTGCGCCGTTTCCCAGTTAGGCCCGGCGCCGACTTCTACTAACAACGGCACGGCCAGCTTGGCGACCTCGGTCATGAGCTTGGGAATCGCGGCTTTCAGCGTTTCGACTTCTTGATTCGGCGCTTCGAACACCAGTTCATCATGTACTTGCATGATGATCATGCTCTTCAACTTTTCGCGTTCCAACCAATCCTGCACGGCGATCATCGCGAGCTTGATGAGATCGGCGGCGGTGCCCTGCATCGGCGCATTGATTGCGGCGCGTTCCGCTGCTTGCCGGCGCGGGCCGTTGGGGCTTTTGATTTCCGCGAGCCACAATCGGCGGCCGAACACGGTTTCAACAAAGCCCAAGTTGCGCGCATCGTCGCGCGTGCGCTGCATGTATTGCGCCACGCCCGGATAGCGCGCGAAGTAGCGGTCGATGTAGGCTTGCGCGGCGGAGCGTTCGATGCCCAATTGCGACGCCAAGCCAAACGCGGACATGCCATAAATCAATCCGAAGTTGATGACTTTTGCGTAGCGGCGCTGTTCGCTCGTGATCAAGTTGCGCTCGGTTGAAAAAATTTCCGCCGCGGTCGCGCGATGAATATCTTCACCCGCGGCGAACGCGCGCAGCAAGCTCTCGTCGCCGGAAATGTGCGCCATGATGCGTAGCTCGATCTGCGAGTAGTCTGCGGAGAGCAGCGTCGATCCTGGCGGCGCGATGAATGCCTCGCGGATGCGGCGTCCTTCGGCGCTGCGCACGGGGATGTTCTGCAGGTTGGGATCGGTGCTGGATAAGCGGCCGGTGACCGCCACGGCTTGTGCGTAGTTCGTATGCACCCGGCCCGTGGCGGGATTCACCGTGCGCGGTAACTTGTCGGTGTAAGTCGATTTCAATTTTGCCAGACCGCGATACTGCAACAAAATTTTCGGTAGCGGATAATCGAGCGCGAGTTTTTCCAATACGTCCTCGTCCGTCGACGGCGTGCCGCTTGGCGTTTTTTTGATCACCGGTAGCTTTTGTTTATCGAACAAGATTTCCTGAATCTGCTTCGGTGAATTGAGATTGAAGCTTTGTCCCGCTTGTTCGTGCGCTTTTTTTTCCAGATCAAGCAAGGTCTTGGCCAGTTCGTGGCTCTGCGCACCGAGCAGTGCGCTATCCAGCAATACGCCATTGCGCTCGATCTTGTGCAGCACCTGCATCACCGGCATCTCGATGTCGCGATAGATATGTTGGAGTTTGTCGTCGCGCTCGATTTGCGGATGCAGGTGATGATGCAGTTGCAACGTGATATCCGCATCCTCGGCGGAATACTCCGTCGCCGTTTCCACGCTTACCTGATCGAAGCCGATTTGATTCACGCCCTTGCCCGCGACCTGTTCGAACTTGATAGTCTTCACATCGAGATGGCGTGACGCCAAGCTATCCATGTCGTGGGGCCGATGGCTTTCCAGCACATAGGATTGCAGCAAGGTATCGTGCTCCACGCCGTTGAGATGAATGCCGTGGTTAGCGAAAATGTGTTGATCGTATTTGACATTCTGACCGAGCTTCTTGATCGCCGGGTCTTCCAGCAACGGTTTCAGTCGAGCGAGCGTTCGATCAAAGTCCAGTTGCGCCGGCGCCCCTGCGTAGTGATGCGCCAGCGGAATATACGCGCCGCGATGGGGCTCGACGCTGAACGAGATACCGACGATCTTCGAAGTCATCGGATCGAGCCCAGTCGTTTCCGTGTCGACACAAACCAAGGGCGCCGACTTAATCTTCTCGATCCAACTATCCAGCGCCGCTTGCGTCAACACCATATCGTATTCGCGCGCATTGGGCGGCGCGCTTTTTGCTGCCGCGCCGGCTACATCAACGCCTAGCCCCTCGCCCTTAGTCCCTAGCTCCGCCTTAGCGCTTTCTAATTCCCGCCGCCAAGTCTTAAACCCAAACCGCTCAAACAATTCCACCAGCTTGGCCTTATCGGTATCTTTCGCAGTGAGATTGTTCCAATCGAACGGCAGATCCACGTCGCATTTCACCGTCAGCAATCGGCGCCCCCGCGGCAGCCAATCGAGCGCCTTGCGCAAGTTGTCGCCAACCACACCGCCGATCTCGCCGGCACTCGCCATGACGTTATCGAGGGTTTGATATTGGCTCAGCCATTTCACCGCCGTTTTCGGCCCAACTTTCTCGACGCCGGGGACGTTGTCTACACTGTCGCCAACCAGAGATAGATAATCAACTATACGCGCTGGCTCAACGCCGAATTTCGCCAGCACGCCGGCTTCGTCCAACGTCTCGTTACTCATGGTGTTGATCAGGCTCACGTGGGGCGTGACGAGTTGCGTGAGATCTTTGTCGCCGGTGGAAATGACGGTTTTGGCGCCGCGTGCTTCGGCGTGCTTAGCCAACGTCCCGATCACGTCGTCGGCTTCCACGCCCT
This sequence comes from Pseudomonadota bacterium, assembly GCA_043733025.1. Taxonomy (GTDB): domain Bacteria; phylum Pseudomonadota; class Gammaproteobacteria; order Burkholderiales; family JALYOK01; genus JALYOK01. The sequence continues at coordinate 2,770 of JAYTGZ010000148.1, forward strand.
CGATCATCAACAACGGCCAACCCAGCGCGCGTATCGTTT
>JAYTGZ010000149.1:0-6953 GCA_043733025.1 Pseudomonadota bacterium
GAATTTGGCGACTTGAAATTGCGCTGGTTCTTTCCCGTGAAATCGGAAGTAGAGCGCGATGGCGGCGGCGCCGAAATGCCTCGTCGCTAAGTCTTCAAAATTTAGATACCCGTATTGCCGAAGAAATCGGAAAAATCAGGGACTTTTGTTAAGATGCGGCATTCGTGTCACACAACGGTAACCACTTCACGTCGCGCTGATGATAAAACCGTAGGGGGAGTACTCTGGCAACTTATCAGGAAATATCGGACTTTCTCGCTGCCGTTGAGCGGCGCGCCTATAAGCAGGCGCTATTCGCCGTCCGCGACGAACAAGTGGCTCTCGATATCGTCCAGGATGCCATGCTCAAGCTCACGGAAAAATATAGCGGCAAGCCGATCGAAGAGTTGCCGCTGCTGTTCCATCGCATTCGGCAGAACACCACGCGCGATTATTTTCGCCGGCAGAAGGTACGTTCAACCTGGACCACGCTATTCTCAAGTTTGACGGGTAAAAATGATGATGAAGAAGATCGTGACCCGCTGGAAACAATTGAGGTAGAATCCAGAAATGGCGTAGGCGACACGCCGCTGGCGCGGTTGGAGCAAAAACAAGCGCTTGGAGCGATAGAGGCGGCCGTGAAGAAACTCCCTGCCCGTCAACGGGAAGCCTTCCTGCTGCGTTATTGGGAAGAGTTTGACGTGGCTGAAACCGCTGCCGCGATGGGTTGTTCGGAAGGCAGCGTGAAAACCCACTGTTCTCGTGCGGTGCATGCGTTGGCCGCGACGCTAAAAGCTAAAGGTATTACCCTATGAACGAGCTGGAATTCGCCAAAAAAGTTGCGCGGCAACTCAACCGAAGCGCCCACAACCTAGATCAAGTTCCCCTCGCCCGCTTGAAGGCGGCGCGCGAACGTGCCCTGGAAGCCTATCGCAGCGAACCGTTCCTGGCTCATGCCGACGGTTCGACGGCCGGCAAGTGGAGCGAGCGGCTGTTACATCACCCACGTTTTGCCTGGGGCGGACTGGCCGCGTTGTTGGCCCTTGCGCTGGGTTTGAACTTTTGGCAGGAAACCGAGCGTGAAAAGTCCCCGATCGACGCCCAGATCCTTGCAAGCGATCTACCCTTGCACGCATTCACCCAACACGATTTCGATGCATGGCTAAAAAACAACTCCAAGCCGTAGCTATTAGCCTGGGCCTGGCGCTGGCCGGCGCGTCCGCGGCGCAGGACTGGAATAGCCTGGGCGGCCAAGAAAAATCCATCCTCGCGCCCTTATCGAGCCAGTGGAACAGCTTACCGCAGGAGGAAAAAAATCACCTTCTGGACGCCGCTAAGCACTACCCCAAAATGTCGCCGGCCGAGCAGGATAAATTTCGCGCCCGGCTGCCGGAGTGGAGCAAACTCGATCCCGCTGCCCGCAAAGCGGCACGGGAAAACTATGAGCGGCTGAAAAATCTCCCGCCCGATCAGCAACAGAAACTGAAAGAGAAGCTGCGCTCGCAAGATCCCAACCGTTAACCGGTGTCGCGCGCGCAGCACTTCGCAAAGCGGTTTAGTTTCAGTCGCTCTCCTTTACGAAACTCGTGCCGGACATCACCACGCCCAGCTTCATCCTCCGCATCACGTGCATGGTCTACGAATCGCTGTTGCTGTTTGCCGTGCTCTTCACCGCGGGATTTCTGTTTATCTACCTGACCAACTATCCGCAGCGGCCAGACCTGCGCCCAGCCTTGCAGATTTTCTTAGTTAGCGTGGCGGCTGGATACTTCGCGTGGCTTTGGTACAAATCCGGACAGACCTTGGCGATGAAAACCTGGCGCATCAAAGTCGAAACTCAAGACGGCCGGTTGCTGTCCTTTCCCAACGCCCTGCTGCGCTTCGTGTTAGCGTTGACCGGCATCGCGCTCGCCGGCGTGACCATTTGGTGGGCGCTACTTGACAACGAAGGACAATTCCTGCACGACCGCTTGCTCAAATCGCGGCTCGTGATTGTAGAAAAGAACTAGGAAAGACATCACGCCAGGAGCCAAATGGATATTGCCTCCTGGCAGGCATGCCCGGACTGCGTGGCCTAGGGCCAGAGCCGCTCTGGTAGTGCCGCTCTGGTACGGGGTGGCCTTGGGCCAGTGCCTCTCAGGGCGACCGCTAGTGATGCTCCACATATCGCATCATGCCCACCGCCAATAAAAAGAAGAGGAATGTCGGCAGCGCGGCACTCATGAGGGGATCCCAATCGTTGAGTACGCCGAGGTTGGAGAATAAGCGGTTGAGCAAATAAAAGCCGATGCCGAGCATGATCCCGGCGAAAATTCTCGAGCTAAGCCCACCGCTGCGGCGCTGATAGATCGCGAAGGGCAGCGCGAGCACCATCATCACCAACAGAGCGAACGGGTGAATCAACTTCGTCCATTTTGCGATTTCGTAACGCGTGGTCTTTTGCCGATTCTCGCGCAGGTGTTCGATGTAAGTGAACAAATTCCATACCGACATATTCTCCGGCACCACCAATAAAACCGACAAAATTTCCGGCGTGACGACAGAGTTCCAAGTCGCTTCCGTCAATTTCTTCAGCGATACGCCATCGCCGCTGAATAGGGTTTGATCCACGTCGCTTATTTTCCACGCGCTTTCGCCGCGATACTCGCCGCGCTTCGCCAGGCTGATGCTCTTGAGACGATATTGGTCATCGAACTCGTAGATCTTGAGGTTACGCAGGCTGGTGTCCGGCAACATCTCCTGGACGTTCACGAAAGTCCGTGCGTCTTTCACCCACAGCCCGGAACGAAACTCCTGCGCGACCAAGGCGTTCATGGATTGCAGGCGATATTTTTGCGCGATGCCGTCGGAATAGGGCGCGATGACTTCACCGAACACGAAGTTGACTACGGCAAACAACACGCCGACCCCGATTAACAAGCCCATCATCATTCGCAGCGAGTAGCCCGAGGCGCGCATCACCGTGAGTTCCGAGTGGGTCGAGAGTTGCGTCAGCGCGTAGATCGTGCCGATCAGCGCCGCGATGGGGAAGAGTTGGTAGACGTGGCCGGGCAAGGACAGCCATACGAATAGAAAAATTTGCGGCAAACGGTAGCCGCCCTTGCCCAACTGCGGCAGTTCGAAAATGAGATCGAAGAACGCATAGAGCATCAACAACGCCACCAGCACCAAGGCCGTGCCGGCGATGACTTCCTTGGCGAGGTAGCGTGCGAGTATGCCCAAGGCTACAGCGTTTGCGTCAACTGATCGAGGATCGCTGGATTTTCCAAGGTCGACACGTCTTGTGTGATCTCTTCACCCTTCGCGATTACGCGCAACAGGCGCCGCATGATTTTTCCCGAGCGTGTCTTAGGCAAATTGTCGCCAAAGCGGATGTCTTTCGGTTTTGCGATCGGGCCGATTTCTTTACCGACCCAATCGCGCAGTTCCTTGGCGATTTTCGTTGCCGCCTCGCCGGTGGGCCGAGCTTGTTTCAGAACGACGAACGCGCAGATCGCTTCGCCGGTTAAGTCATCGGGCCGGCCAACTACCGCCGCTTCGGCCACAATGGGGTTGGACACTAGCGCCGATTCGATTTCCATGGTGCCCATGCGATGGCCGGAGACATTCAGCACGTCGTCGATGCGGCCCATGATGGTGAAATAGCCGGTGTCCTTATTGCGCACGGAGCCGTCTCCCGCGAGATAGAGCTTGCCGCCCAGTTCGTCGGGGTAATAACTTTTCTTGAAGCGCTCGGGATCGCCCCAGATGGTGCGTATCATCGAAGGCCACGGGCGCTTCACGACGAGAATGCCGCCCTGCCCGTTCGGCAGATCGTGCCCGGCCTCGTCGACAATCGCGGCCATTATGCCCGGCAACGGCAAGGTGCACGAGCCCGGCACCAGCGTCGTGACACCAGGCAGCGGCGTAATCATGTGGCCGCCGGTTTCCGTCTGCCAGAAGGTGTCGACGATAGGGCAGCGTCCGCCACCGACGTTTTCGTAAAACCACATCCAGGCTTCCGGATTGATCGGCTCGCCGACGGAACCCAACAAGCGCAAGCTCGACAAATCGTAGTTGCGAGGATGCACCGTGGGCGTGCCTTCCGAGGCCTTGATCAGCGAGCGGATCGCTGTCGGTGCGGTGTAAAAAATCGTCACCTTGTGCTTATTGATGGTGTCCCAAAAACGGCCGGCGTCCGGATAGGTCGGCACACCTTCGAACACGATCTGCGTCGCGCCCACGGCGAGCGGACCGTAGGTGATGTAAGTGTGGCCCGTGACCCAACCGATGTCAGCGGTACACCAAAATATATCGCTCGGCTTGATGTCGAACGACCATTTCATCGTCAGCGCCGCCCACAGCAAATAGCCGGCGGAGGAATGCTGCACGCCTTTCGGTGTGCCGGTGGAGCCGGAGGTGTAAAGAATGAACAGCGGATGTTCAGCATCGACCCATTCCGGCTCGCACGATTCGGCCTTGCCGGCGACGAGATCATGCATCCACACATCACGGCCCGCTTTGATGTTGATATTGCCACCGGTGCGTTTGTAGACTACGACGTTTTTGAGCACTTCGCAGCCGCCGAGTCCGAGCGCTTCGTCGACGATCGATTTCAATGGCAACGCCTTTCCGCCGCGCATTTGCTCGTCGGCGGTAATGAGCGCCACGGCGCCGGCGTCGATGATACGCTCCTGCAAACTCTTCGCCGAGAAACCGCCGAACACCACCGAGTGGGTAGCGCCAATGCGCGCGCACGCTTGCATCGCCACCACGCCCTCGATGGACATGGGAATGTAGATAACGACGCGATCGCCCTGATTGATCCCCAGCGATTTCAGCCCATTCGCGAATTGGCAGACCTTGCGGTAGAGCGCCTGGTACGTGATCTGGGTGATCTTCCCATCGTCCGCCTCGAAAATAATCGCGACTTTATCGGCATTGCCGTTGTACAAGTTAACGTCGAGACAGTTATAGGAAACATTCAACTGACCATCGTGAAACCAGCGATAGAACGGCGCGTTCGATTCGTCTAGGGTTTGCGTGAACGGCTTATGCCAAACGAGATTCTCGCGGGCAAGCCGCGCCCAGAAACCGGCATAGTCGCGCTCGGCCTCGGCGCACATCGCCTGAAAAGCGGCGCTGGAAATATTCGCTTGTTTCGCGAACGCCTCGGGCGGCGGAAATGATCTACTCTCTTGTAGAACTGACTCGATGTTGGCCATCTGTTTTCCCCTTGGAGATGCGGTTAAATCGAATTCGGAATTATACCGTGGCCGCGCGGAAACGCGTCACAGCGGATCGCCGAGCTCATCGCAAAGAGATGCGCAGCGCCTTCCGATGGTGGCCCCAGGCCAGCCGCTCGGGCTCCGCGCGATGAATGATTGGGATTGCATTTCCGCTGCAACATCAACCGTATCACAACGTAAGACGTACTTCGCGTAGCTCCGCTCCATTCGGCGCGACGGGATTGCCTACGCTTGCCGCATTTATGGTATCGACCTGAAACCCGCATGGATAAGGGGTAGCCCTAGGCTAGCCACTGGCCTCGGGCCATTGCCGTCTAGGCCATGGCTTGCCGGGAGGCAAGCTGGAGGGGCTGGCCTAGGGCCACGCGGCGCCCGGCGATATCGAATGTAGAGTGCATTCATGCACCGCGGATGAACGGTGCATGAATGCACTCTACATGGGTTGCCTGTAATTCGCGTAGGGGGCACCCTACGTGGTATCGCCGCCAAGCCGCTCAGTCGTCGTCGTCATCTTGCTAGCGTCTGATCACCGTCTAGCAAATAACGAACGTACCAATCCTTCTCTCAAATGTACACAATCACTATTGCGAGAACTTGAAAATGCGCATTTACGACCGCGTAAATTCCGCTCTTTCGGCTTTTGCGCCTTATGTCGTTGGCCGATGCGAAGTCCCAAACGATCGGTTATCTGCTATGATCCGATCATATCTTATACAAGGAGTTACCATGCCAACCCGAATCCCACGGCGCGATGCAGAACCGGATAGCGTCAAGATCTCATTCCTAACCGATAGGGCCAAGCGCGATGCGCTGGATACGGTCGCCGCCGCCATGGATCGCGATCGCAGCTATGTGCTAAACGAGGCAGTCGCTGCATATTTAGAAGTACAGCAGTGGCATCTCGGTGATACTCGAAAGGCGGTCGAGGAGGCTGAAGCGGGTGATTTTGCCACGGCGCGAGAAGTCGAGCGGGCGTTTGCCAAATACAAACGTGATGCGCGTTAGGTGGTTGCGCGGTGCACTGCGTAATCTGCACCAAGCGGTTGACTACATCGCCAGGGACAATCGTAGCGCGGCCGTTGACGTGGCCGAGCGAATTATCGAAACAGCGACTCGACTTGAACAGCACCCGTTTATGGGTCGTCCAGGTCGGCTCAATGCCACACGCGAACTCATCGTGCCGGGACTGCCTTATGTCATCCGCTACCGGATTCGCAAAGAAATCGTTGAGATTCTGCGTATTCACCACATGGCCCGGCGATGGCCCGAAGCGGGGTGATGCTGCTGTGGGGGCCCGAGTATGTAAGCGTGTACAAATCTTGGGGGCGATGTCGCGAGAGGTCGTGAGCCACGGCGGCAATGTGAATTGGTCAACACCTGATTCGCACTCATTGCCCGTAGGCTTGCGTCAATCGATGCAACACTGGTCGTTTCGCAGCGCAAAACGTGCTTCGCGTCGCCCCGCTCCATTCGGCGCGACGGGATTGCCTACGCTTACTGCGTAAACGGCATCGGCCTGAGACCCGCATGGATACGGGGTAGCCCTAGGCTAGCCACTGGCCTCGGGCCATTGCCGTCTAGGCCATGGCTTGCCGGGTGGCAAGCTGGAGGGGCTGGCCTAGGGCCACGCGGCTCCCGGCGATATCGAATGTAGGGTGCATTCATGCACCGCGGATGAACGGCGCACGAATGCACCCTACATGGGTTGCCTGTAGTTCGCGTAGAGCGCCCTACGTTTCGCCGCCG
>JAYTGZ010000150.1:0-3192 GCA_043733025.1 Pseudomonadota bacterium
AGCCCGCCTTCCGTGGTGATCTCGTGGCGCCCCTCCGGCACCAGCATCGCCATCTCCGGCCGAATACCGCAGGCGATCTTCACCATTTCCGCAGTGGCCGCCATTTCCAGATTGAGCTTAATGTGCGTGAGTTCGCGCAAACGCCGCACGTCCTCATCTTGAATATGGCGCCGATCCTCGCGCAAATGCACGGTGATTCCGTCAGCGCCACCGAGATGGGCTTCCACTGCCCCCCACACCGGATCCGGCTCGTACGTCTGGCGCGCCTGGCGGATGGTGGCGATGTGATCGATATTAACGCCGAGTTGAATCATAACTGTTGTAAGTCCTTCAGCAGTTGCCGCGTGTGTAATTCTTGTTTGCCGAGACGATGCTTGATCTCGCTGCGCAGCAACTGTTTGCTTTCGGCTAACGTGATGGGATCGGAAAAATCTTCGCGCTGTAAATCCAGCAATGTCTTGCCGCGGAATTGTACCTGGTTTCCGCCATTATGCTGGGCAACAGGCCCGTGATCGGGAACATAGGTGTAAGCGTTTTCCGCAACGACCGCTTTGTCTGTCCCCGGTTCGTAATCGAGCAACAAGCCATAGCCCAGCTCGCGTAGCAAGCCCAATTCGAAGCGCCGCAGGACGGGCGGTAAGTCCTCCGCCTTGGCCAACCGTTGCAACGCCACGGCATAAGCGTCGAATAGCACCTCATGGGGATCGTCACGCGGCAATAACTTCAATAGCAACTCGTTCATGTAAAACCCGCAGAGCAACGCCAGGCCCTGCAACATCGGTTGCCCGCCGCGCCACTCGGCTTTGCGCAAGGTGCGCGGCTCACTCTTACCGTACCACGACAATTCCAACGGCTGAAACGAGAGCAATTGCCCCCGAATCGCCGATCGCGGCCGTTTGGCGCCCCTGGCGATCAATGCCACGCGGCCGGCATGACGGCTCAGCGCCTCGACGATGAGGCTCGTTTCGCGATAGGGATAAGTGTGTAAGACGTACGCCGCCTCATTATTTCGCGGCGCGTGATCCGTAGAAGTCATGGTGCGATTTTACCCGTGCCGCTGCCATCGCCTCAACGCTCCCAGGCGTTGCCAGGAGAGCCGCATGGATATTGGCTCTCCGGGCAACGCCGAAACGACGTCAGAGCACTTCGTCGAACACCACCAGCGTTCGAGCTTCGATGCTTTCGCGAGGCACGAAGTTGGGTGGACAATTCGGATGCTGAAAACCGGTGTGGGGCATGAAGCGCGCACGGCCATCGGTGCGGGAGTCGTAGCACTTTAGCAGCAACACTTCGTCGGGTTGCATGTCCGAGACGTAGCACCAGCGATGCGCCAGATTATGGCGCACCGAATAGATCTGACCGCGATGACGCGGTTCCTCCAGATTGTCGTCGCCAAAGTGATGGATGTCCGTGGTGACGAGATCTTGCGCGGCCACACTGTGGGCTTCGCACAGCGCGAGTGCGTTATCCTGCACCGGACCAACGATGGGCCGCCACAGATTGACGAAGGCCACGCGCCGATCCGCAAGATCGGCGCGGCCGGCGTCGTCGAGAATTTCTTGTTTGCGTTTCGGGCCCGATTCCTCGGTGTAATCGTTATGAATCTGGTCCACCGGTACGCGCACGCCAGGCTCGCCGCGGGCGGCGCGTGCCGCGCTGCGGACGTTGTGGTCGAACACGATCACCGCCAGCGCGCCCGTCAACGCGCGCATCGCCGCTTCCACTTCGGAGTAGTAGCGACCACGCACCGCCGCTTCGTCATAGAATTCATTGAACGCCGACGGGCTGCGATGGAACTCGAAGCCGTGTTCGTCGAGCTCGAGATGTTCCGCGACGGAACGCACATCGCGGATCGGCACCACATGCTGAACCGCCCGAGGACGCTCCGTTGCAATTCCGCTACCCGGCGGAAAAACACGTACTTGCACCGGGCCGTTGCCGGGCCCGAGATAAGACACCCGCGCATTCACAGTCGGTAAATCATCCGCCAGGGACATACGATTGGATAGGATGGACGACATGATAACTCCAGGACGTTGAATGCGTTAGAGATAGGGGAAACAGTTCGGATTATTCACTAATCGAGACACTACTGATGGCGCCGGGGCTTGTCAATGACGGCACGATCGCCACTTTCGCAGCGCTATTCGGGGTCCGCTACAGTTGTGCGTTGCACCTTGCAAATGGCAGACGCAGGCGCATACCGCACCTTGTCACGTTGCATCATGATCACTTCAATCGTTCCTTGAGCGGAAACTCCGTCGGTGACAAAGCTGCAAGGCGTGTTAGCGCGCATGTTTCGTTCCTAATTCATTACCGTTCATCACCACATTTTGCGTCGCCAGTCCCTTCCCACGGATTTGGCTGCTCTCGTGCAGACCAGTACGCGGCGGCGTTACGGCGTCAGCGCCGAGCACGGTACTCTGAAGCGCGGCTCGCGATCCGCCAAATTTAGAATCCAATACTTCCTAATGATTAATCTCGCTTAAAGAGTGTTGGTCAGGGCCCACCTAGAGGAAGTCTGCAGCGCCATACCAGGGACGAACAACTGGTAGTTATTGCGTCCGCGATTTTTAGCTTCGTACATTGCAATATCGGCGTGCGTCAAGAGCGTTTCCACGTCATGAGCATCGCCCGGATAAAAGCTGATGCCGATACTGGCGGATACGGACACCTCATGGCCGCCGCACGGCGCTTTTTTCGACAGTGCTTCCAACAGCTTGCGGGCTGCAAGGATTGCGTTTTCCGGACCAGTGATATCTTCCAACAGCGCGATGAACTCATCACCCCCCATCCGAGCGATAATGTCTTTGTCGCGCAAACATGTTGTGATGCGCCCAGCGACGGCTTGCAGCAGCACATCACCAACCGCATGGCCATAGGTATCGTTAACCGCTTTGAAGCCGTCCAAATCGATAAACAATAACGCCAGTTGGGTTCCGTGGCGTGCGGCGCGGTTCAGCGCCTTGTAACAGTGGTCCTCAAAGGAGGTTCGGTTCGGTAACCCGGTAAGCGCATCGTAATGAGCAAGATGGTGGAGCCGCTGCTCATACTCCTTTTGGGTCGAGATATCGTTGAATACACCCACGTAATGAGTTACGTGGCCACCCTCATCCTGCACCGCGCTGATACTGAGCATTTCGGGATAAAGCTCCCCGCTTTTGCGCCGATTCCAAATTTCACCCTGCCAGT
>JAYTGZ010000151.1:0-2389 GCA_043733025.1 Pseudomonadota bacterium
GCAATCAGCGACAACGCGAGCAACGGACGATGGCGCGTGACGCCGAGCAAACGAATGGCATGGGGCGCCAGCAGACCGACGAATCCGATCGGCCCGGCGGTCACCACAACGGCGGTAGCCGCCACCGCGGCGAGCAGAAAAATCGCGACCTGCAAGGGACGCGCGCTCAAACCCAAGGTCATTGCCTTGGTTTCGCCGAGAGTGAGAATATCAAGCGAGTGGCCCAGAAGTAAGGCGGCGATGGCCACGATGACTAGTAACATCACCACCGGTGCGGCGGACACGACCCGAGACATATCCCCCATGAGCCAGAACAACATGCCGTGTAACTGCGCCGCGGGCGCGAGCACCAAGAACAAACTGATGATCGCGGCGAATCCGGCGGAGAGCACCACGCCCGTGAGCAGCATGCGGTCCGGCCGCGCGCCCGAACTGCGCCAACTCAAAGCAAACACCAGCACGATGGCGGCAACCGCCCCGAGAAGCGCGCCGATATTGACCCCTAGGGCAGCTAGACCTAAGCTCAAGGCGGAGAGCGCGCCTACGGCCGCGCCACCTGAGATACCGAGAATGTACGGATCGGCGAGGGGATTGCGCAGCAACACTTGCAACAATGTTCCCGCCAGCGCCAGCAATCCGCCACACGCGAACGCGGCGAACACCCGCGGCGCCCGCAGTTCGTTGACGATTTGGCGATGCATCTCGCTGCCTTGGCCGATGAGCGCTTGCCAGACTTCGGCGTTGGTGAGTTTCACGCTGCCGGCGGAAAGTCCGATCCAGAGGCTGGCGATACTGAAGACGAGGAGCATCGCGGCAACGAGGGGGCGTTGCATTTATTGGAGTTTATGGGAGCGACTAGCCGCCCCCTCACCCTGGCCCTCTTCCCCGAGTGCGGGGGAGAGGGGACAGACTGGATTTGCGAGATCCAGCCGGGGTTTCCCTTCTCCCCCGGACTCGGGGGAGAAGGTTAGGAAGAGGGGGTGCATGAATTGGCGAACACGAAAGATCGATCAATCGCGCAACGAAATCACTGGCCAACCCTTAGCTTCGGCGTGGCTGCGCAAGGTATCGTCCGGATCCACGGCGATGGGTTCGTCGACTTTATTGAGCAGCGGCAAATCGTTCAGCGAATCGCTATAGAAGCGCGTCGTCGCAAACGAATCCCAGCCCAAGTCGCGCGCCGCAAGCCATTCTTCCAGCCGCGTGATTTTGCCTTCGCGAAAGCTCGGCGTGCCGGCAACTTTCCCGGTGAATTCGCCGTTGATTTCTTCCGGCTCGGTGCCGATCAAATGCTTCACGCCGAAGGCGGTGGCGATGGTTTCCGTGACGAATCGATTGGTCGCGGTGATGATTAACACATAATCCGTCTGCCGCAGGGCCGAGTTGACCAACGCGCGGGCGTTGGCCGTCATCATGGGCTGGATCTTCGTCGCGACGTAATCTTCCCGCCACTGTTTGAGCACGGCCTGCGGATGGCTCGCCAGGGGTTGCAATTGATAATCTAAAAACTCGTGAATATCCAGTGTTCCCGATTGGTACTGGGCGTAGAAATGCAGGTTCTTCGCTTCGTGCTCGTCGCGGTCGCGCACGCCTTTCTCGATTAAATATTGCGCCCACTCATAATCGCTGTCGCCAGCGAGCAGGGTGTTATCCAAATCGAATAGAATCAAATCCAAGTTACGACTCCACAGTGTGATCGATGACTTCTTTTAACAGCGGCACGGTGATGGCGCGCTTGGTTTCCAGCGAGTAGCGATCAAGGGCTTGAAGTAAACCCATCAAAGATGGCACATCGCGCTGGTAGTGGGAGGAAATGTAGCGGATCACATCGGGGCCGAGCGCAAAACCGCGCGCCGCCGCGTGTTGCGCCAGCAGCACAAATTTTTCCTCGTCGCTAAGAGGATGGACCTGAAACGCGAGGCCCCAACTCAAGCGGGATTTCAAATCGGGCAACAGGATCAGTTGCGCGGGCGCAACGTCTGCGCTTGCAATCAAACGGCCGCTGGCGCCGCGCAAGCGGTTATACGCATGGAACAGCGCCGGCTGAACCGCCGTCCCAAGCCGATGGACATCATCGACCACAACCACCTCATCGCCGCGTATTTGGGAGATCTCCGGAATGGTGGCTGCGGCGTTCAACGACACAACATTGCTGGTCGAGGCGGCGGCGACCGCATGCAATAAATGGGTTTTCCCGGCGCCGGGCTCGCCCCAAAGATAAATAAAGCGTTCGTTGCTTGCACATGACGCAATCGCTTGCAGCAGCGCCAATAATTCCTGGTTCCGGCCAACGGAAAAATTGCCGAAGGTAGGCGGCGGCGGCGTGGAAATATCAAGCGATAGTTGTTTCATTCAGCGCGAAATTTTATCACGAAGAATGAGATTTACT
>JAYTGZ010000152.1:0-2670 GCA_043733025.1 Pseudomonadota bacterium
CTTTGCTCAAGTCCTCCTCGTAATCCCACTGCAAATGCTGGGCGATGTAGGCGAGGGATTGGGCGAAGGCAGTATCGCCCGTCATTGCCGCTTCGTTCAGCGCGGCACGCCCTTGCGTCATCGCGCGCATGAAAAGTGCTGGAGGAATTTCGATCGTGACATCCGCCTCACGCTCCGATCCGGCCGCGCTTAGCGCACCGTTGAGTTCCACGGCAAAACGAAACGGAATCGGGCCAAACTTCACCGCGACGATTTTGCCGGCGTGGCCTGCGAGCTTCTCCAGCGCCCAGGGCGCGCCTTGGAGCAGGTGGTTGATGGATGCAGTGCTGGGGATGCCGAGCATGGCCTAGGGAAGCTCCGAATAAGTCCGATTTCGTCGTGATACTGCGTTGCTCACAAAAAATACCTCCTTACATATTGATTATATGCGGCGTCGATATTTTTCGTTCGCGCCTTGTCTCACTTAGAACTCGAACTTATTCAGAGCTTCCCTAAAACTTAAAGCCGCGGTGCACCGCGACGACGCCACCGCTGAGATTGAAATATTCCGCTTTGGCGAGCCCCGCTTCGGTCATCATGGTTTTCAAGGTCTCTTGGTCGGGATGCATGCGGATGGATTCCGCCAGATAGCGATAGCTCGCTTCGTCGCGCGCCAGGTATTTTCCCAGCACCGGCAAGACGTTGAAAGAATACGCATCGTAGGCCGGTTTGAGGGGTCCCCATACTTTGGAGAATTCCAAAATGATCGCGCGGCCGCCGGGCCGCAACACCCGCCGCATCTCCGCCAAGGCGCGATCTTTGTGGGTCATGTTGCGCAGGCCGAAAGCGCATGTCACGAGGTCGAAGTAGTTTGACGGAAACGGCAGATTTTCCGCATCGCACAGCAGGACGGGACAGAGAATCCCCGCATTGATTAACCTATCGCGGCCGACTTGGAGCATGGATGGGTTAATGTCCGTCAGCCACAGCTCTGTCTCGACGCCGCTGTTCTGGGCGAACAGCCGCACCAAGTCGCCGCTGCCACCCGCGAGATCCAACAATCGCTCGCGCGGTTTCAACGCGGCGAGACGAACGGCGAAGCGCTTCCACAGGCGATGCAATCCGACGGACATGAAATCATTCATCACATCGTAGCGGTTTGCAACGGAGTGGAATACCTCGGCAACCTTGCCGGCTTTCGCTTCTTCGTCAACCTGGGTGAAGCCGAAGTCAGTGGTCATGCCGCGTCGCGGCTGGCGCCGGCCCGTTGCATACGCTCGAGATACTGCTGCCACAGGTGATCCTGGCCGCTTCCCAGTTCGTGCAGATAGTCCCACGAGTAAATACCGGTGTTGTGCCCGTCGGAAAAATAGAGCTGGAGAGCGTAGTTGCCGACGGGCTCCAGTTTGCTGAGGCCGATATCTTTCTTCCCCGCTTGCAAAATTTCCTGCCCCGGCCCATGGCCGCGCACTTCGGCCGACGGCGAATACACGCGCAAAAACTCGAACGGCAAACGAAAGTGGTCGCCGTTGTCGAATTCTACTTCAAGCAAGCGGGAAAGCTGATGCACTTTAATTTCAATAGGGTGGAACATAAGAACGACGTTTCCGGCCGGAACGACAAGCCCAAGGACAAAACAGAGATTATGATTAGGAATAGGCTCGCAACGCAAATATATGGGCTTTACGGAATAGGGTAGGTGCGGCAAACTGCCACAAATTGCACTACTGTAACAAATCCGTCATCCTAGTGAATTAAGCTTGCAATATAAATGAAATCTAATAGGTGACCATGGCTGCGCGCATACTGGTAGTTGAAGACGAACCGGCGATTCAAGAATTGCTCACGCTCACCCTGTCGGAAGCAGGTCACCACGCTCTGATCGCGGGCACTGCATCGGAGGCATATCAACACACCCAGGATGTCTTGCCGGATCTAATTCTGCTCGATTGGTTGTTGCCCGGCATGAGCGGCCTCGAACTGGCACGCAAGTTTCGATCGCAAACACGCACCCAGTCGATCCCCATCATCATGCTCACGGCAAAGGCGCAGGAGCAGGATAAGCTGGCGGGACTGGAAAGCGGCGCCGACGACTACATCGTCAAACCCTTCTCGACCCGCGAGTTGAATGCCCGCATCAAGGCGGTGCTGCGGCGGCGGGCGCCGCAGGTGGCGGGCGATAAAGTCGAGGCTGGAAAGCTCGCTCTGGACCCCGAGACTCATCGGGTCACGAGCGGAGATAGCGATATCCACATGGGGCCGACGGAATTCAAACTTCTGCATTTCTTCATGACCCACCCGGAACGGGTTTATTCGCGCATCCAATTGCTCGACCATGTGTGGGGAGACCATGTGTTTATCGAGGAACGCACCGTCGACGTGCACATCCGGCGATTGCGCGCGGCGCTGGAAGAAACCGGCCATGATGAATTGGTGCAAACGGTCCGCGGCGTGGGTTACCGCTTCACCAAAGTACATGCAACTTAGCTCCATGCGATAATATTTGTTCTTCTTAACCCGAGCTTCGCCGATGTTTGAATTTTGGCAGCGGGAAATCATCAAGTTTGTCGTGATTGCCCTGATCGCCATGCTCATCGCGGCGATCGAGGGAGCGGTTCCCGCCTTGATCTTTCTCTGCTTGATCCTGCTGCTGGGTAATCTATTTCACCTTAACAGCTTGAGCCGCCTGAC
>JAYTGZ010000153.1:0-2600 GCA_043733025.1 Pseudomonadota bacterium
ACGCCGCGACAGATCGCGGCCGTGTCGGCGAAGAATCATCATCACTCGACCAAGAATCCGTTATCGCAATACCAAAAGGACTACAGCGTCGATGATGTGCTGAACGGCCGCATGGTCGCGTGGCCGATCACCTTGCCCATGTGTTCGCCCATTTCCGACGGCGCGGCGGCGGCGATACTGTGTTCCGAATCGGCGTTACGGCATTTCGTAAAAGATCGCGCGATCGTGGTGCGGGCGTCGGTGTTGGCCAGCGGTGGTCATCGCAAGGCCGACGATTACAAACAGGAAGTTTCCCACGTCGCCGCGAAGCGCGCCTACGAAATGGCGGGCTTGGGCCCTCAGGACGTCTCCGTCGCGGAAGTCCACGATGCCACGGCGCTCGGCGAAATCCAACAGACAGAAAACTTGATGCTATGCAATTTCGGTGACGGCGGTGCTTTGGCGGAGAGCGGCGCGACCAGGATTGGTGGCCGTGTGCCGGTCAATCCTTCGGGCGGCTTGGAATCCAAAGGTCATCCCATCGGCGCGACGGGGCTGGGTCAGATCTATGAGTTGGTGACGCAATTGCGCGGCGAGGCAGGCGCTCGCCAAGTGGACGGCGCGCGAGTCGCGGTCGCGGAAAATGGCGGTGGCTTGATCGGTGTCGAGTCGGCGGCGTGCTGCATTACCATCCTCGGGAAATAAGCGACAAAAGCAAAGTGCAGCGTTGCTCCGCGTGACAGTGCCACTGCCCCCGCTCACGAGCCATCCATGAACATCGCGGCCTATCTTGCCAACGCGGCGAAAGCGTTCGCCGACCGTCCGGCGATATCCATCGGCAATCGCACGGTGCACACCTACAGGCAGTTGTACGGCCGCGTCGTGAGACTGGCGGCGGGATTGCGCGCGATACCGGGCGTCGCGCTCGGCGATCGGATCGCCTTGGTCATGAACAATCGGCCGCAATATATAGAGTTGTACTACGCGATCTGGCATGCCGGGCTGTGCGCGGTTCCTGTCAACGCGAAACTGCATCCGAAGGAGATCGCGTTCATCCTCGATAACTGTGGCATCAAGGCCTGCTTCGCGAGCAATGATCTGGCCGAGACCGTGAATCGAGCGGCGCAGGACGTGCAATGCGTCAATCGCGTCATCGATGTTGATGACGCCGAATACGAGATGCTGTTTTGTCATGAACCCATCGCTCAGTATCCATCCCAGCGCGACGATCTGGCGTGGATTTTTTACACCAGCGGCACCACCGGGCGACCGAAGGGCGCGATGTTGTCCCATCAGAATCTGAACGTCATGCTGCTGAGTTACTTGGTCGATATCGATTATTTAACGCAGTACGATGCGCTGTTGCACCTCGGCCCGCAATCCCATGCCGCGGGCATGTTTTGTATCTCCCATATCGCCAAGGGTTCGAATCAGGTGTTGCCCGAGAGCGGTGGGTTCGATGAAACGGAGTTGGTCGCGCTGATTGACCACTATCCCAGTGCCACGTTTTTCGTCGCGCCGACAATGTTGCGCCGCTTGATGGCGGCGCCGCAAATTAAGTCGATGCAGGTCGACCATATCCGCACCATCTTGTGTGGCGCCGCACCGATCTATGTCGAAGATATCAAACGCGCGTTGAACACTTTCGGGCCGAGGTTCTGGAACGGCTATGGCCAAGGCGAAGCACCTTGTACCATTACCGCCATGCCGAAATATTTCTACGCGGAGAATCAGCATCCTCGTTACGAGGCGCGGATTGCCTCCGTCGGCATTACCCGTAGCGGCGTGGAAGTGCGCGTGGTCGGCGACGATGATCGCGAGCTCCCGTCCGGGGAAATCGGCGAGATCATCGTGCGCGGCGACGTGGTGATGAGTGGTTATTGGAATAACTCCGACGCCAGCGCGGCCGCATTGCGAAACGGCTGGCTCCATACCGGCGATCTTGGTACGTTCGACGACGACGGCTTCTTGACGCTGAAGGATCGTTCCAAAGATTTGATCATCAGCGGCGGCGCCAACATCTATCCGCGGGAAATCGAGGAGGTGCTGCTCGCCTGTGGGGGCGTTGCGGAGGTGGCTGTTGTCGGCCGCCCAGATCGAGAATGGGGCGAACAAGTGGTCGCATTCGTCGTGGCGCAGGTTGACCGCAAGCTCACGGCCGATGAACTCGATACGCACTGTTTGGCAAACATCGCACGTTTTAAGCGGCCCAAGCACTATGTGTTCGTCAGCGACCTGCCAAAGAACAATTACGGCAAAGTGCTCAAGACCGAATTGCGGCAACAGGCGGCCGCCCTGCGCGGGGGAGCATACCTCGGCAGTTAACTAAAGCAGGTCGGGTTCGCCGTCGACCGGAACGTTGTTCGACGCAACTAGAGTCTTACATGTGCGCGCGCTGCTAAATGCCCGATCGATGGCTGGAGAGGCGCGCCAGTATTGTCTCTCAGGCTGATCGTTTGGCGATTTAGTAATTTTGGCGCGCACTGGGGCTGGCGGCACAACATACTCAATTCGAGTTGCGAACAGTACATTCCAATCGAGGTATGAGTCTGAGCGGGAGGTTTAGGATTGAGAGGTTGTGAATTATTTGAATGAATCAAGCTCGAGGTATTTCGGGTAGT
>JAYTGZ010000154.1:0-2065 GCA_043733025.1 Pseudomonadota bacterium
CATTCCGGCATTTATACCGGGAAACTTTGGCGTTGTCCAGCCGATTAGGTTAACCCGTTGGTTTCCCCTATGATTCTCAGAAGGGCAAATTCACCCTGCGGCGGCACATTTTTGTTATTCCCACCCAATCCGAATTGATTTATAATCGCGAATTGATTTTTTCGTATTCCCGTAACCATGGCAAACTCGAAACAAGCTGCTAAACGCGCGAAACAAGGCGAGAAACGTCGCGCTCACAACGTCGGTCTGCGGTCTACTTTGCGCACCGCCGTCAAGAAAGTCCGTAAGGCGATCGAAGGCGGCGACCAAGCAGTTGCCCTGAAAGTGTTTCAAGAGTCGGCTAGCATCATCGACAGCATTGCCGATAAGAAGATCGTGCATAAGAACAAGGCTGCGCGCCACAAGAGCCGCCTCGCCAGCGCGATTAAGGGGTTGGCTGCTTAGCCAGACTTCGTTTTCCGAATTCCGATGAGCCGCACCATGCGGCTCATTTCGTTTCTGGCTGCGGATTGCGCCCTCGGCAAATTGAACGTCACGAATCTATGCTGCGTCGCGCCCTCATCACCCGCCGTTCGCCAAATCCCGAATAGCTGGCGTCACCGACTCCAACGCACGTCCAAATCGCTCGAACACTTGCCCGAGCTGCTGCTCGGTAACAATAAGCGGCGGACAAAATGCGATGGTGTCCCCCAAAGCACGAACGATCAATCCCTCCCGCTGCGCCGCGGCGGCGATCATCGCGCCCACCCCCAATTTTCGCTCGAACGGTATCCGTGTAGCCTTGTCCGTCACAAACTCCAGGGCGCCTATCAAGCCCACGCCGCGCACTTCGCCAACAAAGGAATGCTCGGCGAATTTCCGTAGACGGGCTTGGAAGCCACCCATGATGGAGCGCACATGGTCGACGATGCGCCGCTCCTCATAGATCTTCAAAGTCTCGATCGCCACGGCGGCCGCCACCGGGTGTCCGGAATAGGTGTAGCCATGGGCGAACTGGCCGATCTTGTCGCTTTGCGACAGAAACGCTTGATACATTTTTTCCGAAATGATCGTGGCCGAGATCGGTAGATAGCCCGACGACAGGGCTTTTGCCACGGTAATGATGTCCGGTTCCAGTTTATAGGTTTCCGTGCCGAACATATTGCCCGTGCGGCCGAAGCCGGTAATGACTTCGTCGACAATGAACAGGATGTCGTACTTTTTCAGTATCGGCTGAATCTTCTCGAAATACGTGCGCGGCGGAATGATCACGCCGCCCGCGCCTTGTAGCGGCTCGGCGATAAACGCGCCTATGGTCTCCGGATCTTCGCGCAGGATCTGCGCGTCTAGATTCTCCGCCAGGCGCGTGGCGAAGGCTTCCTCGCTCTCGCCGGGTTTGCCGTAACGATAGTGATGGGGACACTCGACATGGCGGATGTTGGGCAGCGGCAAATCGAAATCCCGATGGTTGTCCGGCAGGCCCGTCAATCCCGCCGTCGCCACGGTGACGCCGTGGTAGCCGCGGATGCGCGAAATGATTTTCTTCTTGCGGTACATACCCATGGCGTTCCAGTAGTACCACACCATTTTCATCGCCGTGTCATTAGCCTCGGAGCCGGAGTTCTGGAAGAACACCTTCGACATTTTCACCGGCAGGGTACCCAGCAGGCGCTCGGCCAATTCGATGGCGACGTCGTGGGACTTGTGGGCGAACTCGTGGTAATTGGGCAACGTGCTCATCTGCCGCGCCGCCGCTTGCGTCAGCCGCTCCTCGCTAAAGCCCAGCGACACACACCACAGGCCGGCCAGCGCCTCGATGTATTCCTTGCCGTTGTCGTCGAACACGTTGACGCCGCTGCCGCGCACGATCACCAGCGGGCCCTGCGTCTCGTGCTTGCGTAAGTGGGTGTATGGGTGCAACAGATTGGCGATATCGCGGCTGGCGGTTGAGGGGGTGGACGTGGTCATGACACGACTCCAGTTGAACGAAAGCGAGTAAGCGAATTGGTTTGGTAATGATAACAACAAAGACCGTCAGTGTCCGAAGCAGACCATTGCCACGCGGCGCAGCTACAGGCGCTGTCAA
>JAYTGZ010000155.1:0-2696 GCA_043733025.1 Pseudomonadota bacterium
GTTTTCAACAGGCTGGGCATCGCGGTTTGAGAATCGACGCCAAGACAGCACAGTTGCCGGAAGTGGGCGATCTCGGCGGAGTGTTTCATCGGGTGAAAGCGTCCGATGCCGAGACTCTGCCCGGAAAAAACGGCAACTCAATGTTTGCTTGATGGGTCACAGACTAAACTCCGCGTATTCATGCGGCGAAGTTACGCTGCCCTAACAGGGAGATCAATATGTCAAGTGACCTAGTCTGAAAGTAGTAGCCGGTTTAAGAGACCCTAAGGACCGGCCTCTGAGAGCAATAAGAAAGTAGGCGCTATCCGGCGTTAGTACGCAGGCCCAGGACATCTTGCATGTCAAACAGGCCATGGCTCTTGCCCGCGAGGAATCGCGCCGCGCGCAGCGCACCTTGGGCAAAGGTCGCGCGGCTCGATGCTTTGTGAGAAATTTCGATGCGTTCGCCGATGCCCGCGAACATCACCGTGTGGTCGCCGACGATGTCGCCACCGCGTAGGGTGGCAAAGCCAATGGCCGATGGCTTGCGTTCGCCGGTGACGCCTTCGCGGCCGTAAACAGCGCATTCTTTCAGATCGCGGCCCAGCGCTTGCGCCACGACTTCACCCATACGCAGCGCCGTGCCCGATGGCGCATCGACCTTGTGGCGGTGATGGGCCTCTACGATTTCGATGTCGTAACCCTCCGACAATACCCGCGCAGCCATATCCAATAATTTCAAGCAGACGTTGACGCCTACGCTCATATTCGGCGCGAAGACGATCGCCGTGTCACGGCTTGCCTCGGTGATCAGTTGTTTCTGTTCCGGTGAGAAGCCCGTTGTTCCAATGACAAGCTTGGCTTTATTCGCGCGGCATATTTTGAGATATTCGAGCGTGCCTTCGGGACGAGTAAAGTCGATCAGCACATCACCGGTTTTGAGTAAATTTGCGATGTTGTCGCTAATCTTTACGCCGGTGCTGGCGCCCATCGCCTCACCGGCATCGCGGCCGAGAGCCGGGCTGCCGGCGATTTCCAGCGCTGCCGATAATTTCAGATCATCCGCTTGCTGGACGAGTTCGATGAGCACGCGTCCCATCCGCCCGCCGCTGCCGGCGATACAAACATTAAGTGGCACTATTCTTTGTCCGGGGCTGGTGGTGCTTCGGGCTTGGGCGCGGCAGCGTCATCCGCCGGCTCTGCCGCGGGCGTTACGGTGGCGGCCTCCTCGGGCGCGGCCAGAGGCTCTAATGCGGGCACGCCTTCGCCGACTAAGCGTATGAGTTTCTCCTCTTCGAAAATCAGCGCCACGTGTTTTTGCTCTGACATGCGGCCACGCTTGTTGAGGTAATGAACATAGTCCCACCGATTGGCGTGGAAGATGTCGTTCAACAGCGGTGTGCCGAGTACTTGCGCCGCTTGGTTTTTAGACATGCCGGATTTGAGCTTAATAAGCGATTCGCTTTCGATGATGTTGCCCTGTTGGATGGGCAACTTATACGGCGTAAGATAAGTACACGCGGTAGCGAATAGGGCCAGACCGACCCACACGACCCGTTGCAGAATATGATTTGACATAGCGGCCTCGCGCATGAGCGAGTAAATGTATCGAATGTCGCATTATAATGGTGAAAACTAGCAGAAGCGACGATCATGAGTGAACCCAAAGATCTGAAGGACATGGGGCTGAAGGCCACGTTGCCGCGGCTCAAAATCCTCGACCTGTTCGAGCACACCGACGTGCGGCATCTCACTGCCGAGGATGTCTATCGCCTGCTCATGAAAGAAGGCATGGACATCGGCCTCGCGACCATCTACCGCGTGTTGACTCAATTCGAGCAGGCGGGGCTGTTGGTGCGCCATCATTTCGAAAGCGGCAAAGCGGTCTACGAATTGAACCAGGGTGGCCATCACGATCACTTGGTTTGCCTGCAATGCGGCCGCGTCGAAGAATTCTTCGACGAGGAAATCGAACGCCGCCAGAAAAAAATCGCCAAGGACCGCGGCTTCGAAATCCACGACCACTCGTTGCATCTGTACGCAGATTGCACCAAAACCGGCTGCCCTTACCGCAACCGGTAACGCATCGCCTGGGAAACGACCATGAAGTTGATCAGCAAGCAGTCCCTCGCATTGCTCGGCGCCGTGGTCGCCGTTCTACTGGTTGTCGCGGCGAATTTCGCCGGCGCGCGGGATTCCGACACGGGGCTGCGCAAGCCAAGTAGCCAAACCATCGCCGCCGCGGAGCTTCCGCCGGACGGCCAGGCGACGCTGCAACTTATCAAACAGCGTGGGCCGTTTCCCTATCGTAAAGATGGCTCGACATTTGGCAATCGCGAAAGGCTGCTGCCACGCCAGCAATACGGCTACTACAAGGAATACACGGTAAAGACACCGGCGGCAAACCATCGCGGCGCGCGCCGCATTATTGCCGGCGCCGTCGGTGAGTACTATTACACCAGTGATCACTACAACACCTTTCAACGCATCGTGGAGTAAGAGGTTCCTATGAAATCCTTCAGCGCGCTGCTGGAAGACCACACCCGGCCCGGCGTCTATCTGTTAAAGACCATGCCGCCCGTGAAAGAAATGGAACAACAAGCCATCGCCAAGGGCTTCGCGTTCTTCCACATCGAAGGTCAAAAAATCGAGAAGAAGGAACAGTTTCTCAACCATTCCGCATTGGTTATGCATTTCCCCGAACATTTCGGCAACAA